>JAOUGR010000007.1 GCA_029857655.1 Gammaproteobacteria bacterium
GCCCTTGTGTCGCGGCAGCGTCCAGTCGGGCCGCACGAAATGACAGGTGTATCCGAACGGATTCCGCTGCAGGTAATCCTGATGCTCCGGCTCAGCCTCCCAGAAATCCCCGGCCGGCGCGACCTCGGTCACGGCCTTGCCGGGCCATAATCCGGATGCATCGACGTCTGCTATCGTGTCCTCGGCGACGCGGCGCTGCTCGTTGGTCGTGTAGAAGATGGCCGAGCGATAGCTCGCGCCGATGTCGTTGCCTTGGCGATTCCGCGTCGTGGGATCATGTATCTGGAAGAAGAACTCGAGGATCTTCCGAAATCTTATTCTCTCCGGATCGAAAAAGATTTCGACGGCCTCGGCATGGGCCCCGTGGTTCCGGTACGTTGCATTCGGCGTGTTGCCGCCCGAGTATCCGACCCGCGTCTTCAGCACGCCGGGATATTTACGAAAGAGATCCTGCACGCCCCAGAAGCAACCGCCCGCCAGCACTGCCCGCTCTTCGCTCATGGCTTGTCTCCCACCTGGTCCAGGTATGCCCCGTAGCCCTCTTTCTCCATGTCGTCCCGATGGATGAACCGCAGGGACGCCGAGTTGATGCAGTAGCGCAGGCCCCCGCGATCGCGCGGCCCATCCGTGAAGACGTGGCCCAGATGGCTGTCGCCGTGCGCCGAACGCACCTCGGTGCGGACCCTGCCGAGCGACTCGTCCGACAGTTCCATGACATTGGCGGGCTCGATGGGCTTGGTAAAGCTCGGCCAGCCGCAGCCGGACTCGTACTTGTCGGAAGACGCAAAGAGCGGCTCGCCCGAGACGATGTCTACGTAAATACCGGGCTCCTTGTTATGCAGGTAGGCGCCCGTGCCCGGCATTTCCGTGCCGGACAGCTGCGTCACGCGATGCTGCTCGGGGGTGAGTCTGGCGATGGCTGCGGGATGCCTGACGAACCGGTCCATGTGTCCTACCTCGTGTCGCGCTGGCTAGTCGATGAACTGACCGGGCAAGCGACGTAGTTATTGCACTCTGGATGTCGGGTTGGGCTATTGCAAACTGGCACCGACCCGGCCTCAATCGTCGGCGAGCGGGACATTGAGCAGGGATTTCTGGCGCTCCCGGCCGGCGGCTCGTTGCAACTCATCAACTTCGGCCAAATAGTCGACAATATCCCGGTTCGGCACGACACGTTCCTCGCCAAGCCGCACCTGCGGACCGAGATTCACGTCGTTGACGTCGCCGTCCTCGACGCCGATCGCGATGGTCCACGCGATGGCGCCGATCAGGAGAGTCGCGGTGCCGGCCAGCGCCAGGGCAACGCGGCGCCCGTAATGAGTTGCCTCGCGGAGATGCAGGTATACGGCGGCCAGCGCCACCGTTCCCGCGATGGCAACGCCAATCTGGACGAGCACCGACCACTGCACGGTGAACGCGACCAGACCGGCCACCCAGTAGCCCCAGGCGCAGATCGCGGCGCAGATCGAAGCGATCGCCACGTGGACTCGAACTTGCCAGCCTCCATGATTGAGCTTCGTCATCAGCGCCCAGAAGCCGGTCCACAACGCGATCAGCCCGAGCACGACGAGCCCCGCCAAAGTGATGCTGCGGAGCATCGACGATGGCGCTTCGAGCCACTGAAGGAAGCCGCCATAGGCGATACATGCCGACACGCCCGCAGCCGCGAGCAGCGTGCGGTGCCGGCGCACGAAGTTGCGGCGGAAGAGACGTTCGGTGCCGATCGGCACGTGGCGTGTGCGGATGCGCAGCCGCGTGCGCCCGACGATGATCTCGCCCTGTTCGATGATTGCGCCCGCATCCGCCGGCACGCGCGTACCGTCGACGCGCGTGCCGTTTTGCGTGCCGAGGTCCCGCACATTGACGCGGCCGTCCTCCAGCAGCGTCAAGAGTGCATGCTGCGGCGCTGCATGTTCGTCGTCCACGACGATATCGCATCCCAGATCGCGGCCTATGCGGCATTCGGTGCCGGCGCCCTCGATGCGCAGCCGCAGCACCGGGTGCCCGTGCGGGCCGAGCTGCTCGATCAGCATCACGGCTCCCATTGCAGGGCTCCCAGGTAACGCTCCATGATCCGCTTGCCGGATTCGAACGCAACGCCCTGGAGCGCGAGCCGGCTCACCAGTGCCTGCTGCGTGTTGTCGATGCCGACGACTGTCACGTCGAAATCGTAGAGACCGGCGAACAGCCGGTACTGGCGCACGCAGGTCGAGATTCGCGCATCGAAGCCGTCCAGCGAAATCAGCGCGTCGCGGCAGGCGAACGGCGCCACGTCGGCCGATGCGCCCACGCGGCGCGGGCCCGCGGCGATACGGTTCACCTGCCGTTCAAACTGCAGGGGATGCAAACCCACGGATTGCAGGATCCGATGCTGCATGTAAAGCCCGGCCACGTATACCCGCGGCTGCACCAGGACGCGGGACGGCAACCAGCAACTGACGGCCTCCACGCGCATGCGCACGTGCGGGCTGCGTTCGTCGACCGTGCTGCATTCGACGTGCCGGGAGATCTTCGTCGGCAACGCGTAGCCCTGCACGCGCTGTGTGCCGGCCTTGTCCGGCCCGGCTTCCAGCACCTCGGCTTCGTAGGCAAGTACCTGAGCCGTCACGCGCTGGCGCAGCTGTTGCGGGCTCAGCGACAGGTCCAGCGGCTTCTGCGCACGTGCCAGCAGCGCCGGAATGTGCTTTGCAGGCACGACGAAGCCAACGAGTTGCCGGCCGGTGACCACGGAGACGTTGACTCCATACACCCGGCCCCTCGTATCCAGCGCAGGTCCGCCCGACATGCCGCTGTTGATTGCGCCCGTGTAGTGGATGCGCTGTTCAATGGTGTTCTCGACCAGCCCGTTCGCGACACCCTCGGTAATGGTCAGGCCGAGGCTCAGCGGAAAACCGATCGACCAGGCGCGCTCGCCCTGCGCGGGAATCTCGCTGCGCAGTTTCAATGCCGGTAATTCGAGGTCGTCGGCCGCGACGACGGCGAGGTCGTTGCGTACGTCGATGGCGAGTACGTGCAGAGGCCCTTTGCGCCCGTCGCTCGCCAGGTATTCCAGCCGGTAGCGCCGCGGGTTGAGCACGGACTGCGCCACGACGTGATAGTTCGTCACGATCCGGCGCCCGTCGTCGACGGCGAAACCGCTCCCGTGGAATGCGCTCGATTCGGACTCGTTGAAGAAACTGCGGATCTGTACCACAGCGTCGCGTGCCGCATCGAGCCGGACTTTTGCATCGCCCGAGAGTTCCTGGTTCGCGATGTCGACATCGACAGTGTCGGCGTCGGGCGCCTGCTCCTCGGACGATGGATCGACCGGCAGCTGAGCGGGCACTGGAGACTCTTCTGCCGACGCAGCGACGCCGGCCGCGGATCCGCATAGCCACACTGAGACGACAAAGCTGGCGATCTTCAAATGGGGCTCCTGTCTCGCGGACGAATCGGTGAGTGGAGTTTATGCCACCGAGCGCCCAGAACAGAAAATTTGCTCGGCACCTTCCCGCATCACATTAGGCCATAGGCGCGTGCCAGCATGTCCTCGTGGGCAAAGGCTTCCTGACACGCGCGATGCGTCTGCCGCACGGACTTGCATCTCGCCGACGGCGAGCTCGCGCGCGCCCGGTGTGTTCCGTGGCTAACCTCACGCGGGAAGACGGCCGAGAGTTCATGCAAGTTGCGCAGAATCTGCCTCTGCAACCTTCCGTCGAGACGTTTCCACTGGCTGAGGCTGATTCGGCCCTGGAACGCCTGCGCTCAGGCGCCCTGAAGGGTGCCGCCGTCCTCGTCCCGCCGTAGCCGCGCCCTGACGAAATTCACGATGCGCTCGTAGCACTCCGCCTTGTCGGGCAGCGCGTGATTGGCGTAGGGGCGCGTCTCGTCGGTGGTCGCCAGTTCGCAGCGCTCGAATAAATCAGCCGCCATCTGGTCGGCGTTTGCAAGCATCGGGTCGTGCCGCGAGCCAAAGATGATGGTCGGGATCGCAATCTTGCGGTGATCGGGGCCCAGGTACTCGCGGATGTGACGCTGCATCATCTGCGAGGTGGGGCCGGCGAAGCTCATCAGGAAGCGGATGGACTGGAAGTCCGCGTGGCCCGCCTCATGCAGGGCGGCTACGAGCTGCGCCGCGCCGCCGCCATTGGAATAGCCGGCAATGCCGTCGGGGCGCTCGCGCCGGCAGACTTCCGCGAGGCTGGCCATGCTCGCCTCGAGGCCGACATAGCGGTTGTCGGTGAACCGGAACCAGCAGCGCGGCTCCTCGAAGCCAAAGGCCTGCACCTCCTCGTCGGTGCAGCCCATGTCGTTCTTGAGCAGGCTCTGGACCACGTCGGGCTCGAGGAGATTGGGGCCCGCCGGATAGACCCACTCGGCCAGCCCCGCGCAAGCCTGCGCGCAGTGCACGAAGTGCCACTGTTGATTCGCGTGCTTGCTGGGGTTGCTCCCGAGGCAATGCAGTGTAAGGATCTTCAACTTGTTCATCGTCAACGCACAGCCCTCCCGGCCGGCCCGGCACGAGAGTAGCAGACACGAGGAATTCCGATGCCTAAGCTAATCCTGATTTACTTCGACTTTGACGGCGGCCGCGGCGAAGCCGCACGCCTGACAATGCACATCGCCGGCATCCCTTTCGAGGACAAGCGCATCCCCGGCAAGGAATGGCCTGCGCAGCGCGACAAGACGCCGTTCCAGGCGATGCCGGTGCTGGAAGTGGACGGCAAGGTGATCACCCAGTCCAACACCATCAACCGCTACCTCGGCAAGCTTGCCGGCCTTTACCCGAAGGACGACTGGCAGGCGGCGCTCGCGGACGAGTTGATGGACGCGGTCGAGGACATCTCGACCAAGATCGGTAACACGATGGCGCTCGAAGACGAGCCCAAGAAGAAGGCGCGCGAGGCGCTGGCAGCGGGTCCCATCCCGCGCTTCCTGAAGCAGATCGAGGCCCGGCTCAAGGCGGGCGGTGGCGAGTGGTTCGTCGAGAAGCGCCTGACCGTCGCCGATATCAAGTGCTTCCTGTGGGTGCGCTGGCTCAAGTCCGGGGCGCTCGACCATATCCCCGCCGACATCGTGGACAAGCAGGCGCCGCTACTGGCCAAGCACCTGGAGCGGGTCAAGAACCACCCGAAGATCGCGGCGTACTACGCGGCGCGCGGGAAGTGACCGGGAGGCAACTGGCGCTGACGGGAGTGTATGCTCCGCACTGAATGGAAAGGCTCATCCTCGGACTGGCCGTCTTCTTCGGCGTCCACTGCATTTCGATGGTGGCATTGGGCTGGCGCGATCGCGTTGCCGAACGCCTGGGCAAGAGGACCTGGCAGGGCATTTACTCGGTCGCTTCGCTGATCGGGCTCTATCTGCTCGTCAGCGGCTATGGGGCCGCGCGGGCATCCGACGCCGTGCTGTATGCGACCCCGCCAGAGTTCCGCTACATTGCAGCGCTTCTGATGCTCCCTGCCTTCAGCCTGGCCCTCGCCTCGGTCATTCCCGGGCGCATCAGGACCGCCGCGCAACATCCACTGCTCCTGTCAACCATGCTTTGGGCGCTTGCGCATCTCTTGACCAACGGCAGCCTTGCCGATCTGCTGCTGTTCGGCACTTTCCTCGTGTGGGCCGTCGCCGTCCGCATATCGCTCAAACGCCGCCCGGCACGCCCAATTCGCGTTTTGCCGAGTTCACCAGCGAACGATGTCATCGTCGTCGTAGGTGGGTTGGCGCTCTACGCGATTTTCATTCTATGGTTGCACGCCAGGTGGATTGGCGTGCCACCACTAGCCTGAGACGCGGTTGAAGATGTATCTCATGGCCGGCGCGCTATGGCTCATGGCCACCCTCGCCATCGCCCAGGAATACCAGCCCTACCCGTCTCCCAAGATCACGCCGGAACAGTGGGGGATATATGCCGAGCAGGTGCGCCAGCTGCACGGCAAGTCCCTGGAGGTCTTCGAGGACAAGCAGCTGTTCGCATTCTCGGACCGGGGCACACGCACTTTCTGGATCTTCACGTTGAAACGCCATCCTGCCCATCCAGCATGGATCACGCGGCAGATGTACGAGGAAGGTGACGTCGTCCGCATCCGGCAAATCGGGTACTTCGCGGGATCGGAAGAAGAATTCGCCAAGCTCTTCCGCGAATACCAGGAGCGGAATGAACAGCTCAAGGAAGAAGTCTGGCGCCAGAATCAATAGGCGGTTATGAACGCGTACGATTTCATCCTGATCCTGCTCTCGTTCGTGTATGCAGCGGCAGTCACACGCCTACATTAACCACCCTTCCGCAGCTGCCTCAACTTCTCAATCGCCCTCAACTGCGCCGCGGCCCTTGCCAATTCCGCCTGAGCCTCGGCTATCTCCATCGCTCCGACGCGATCGCGTAGCGCTTCTTCAGCCCGCTGCTTCGCCGCTAGAGCTGCAGCTTCATCGAGATCCTTCGCCCGCGCGGCTGTGTCGGCCAGGATGGTCACCTTGTGCGGTTGCACCTCGAGCGCGCCGCCACCCACCCAGAACACCAGCTCCTCTCCGCCTTCCGTCTGAACCCGCACTTCGCCGGGCTTTAGCGTGGTGAGCAAAGGCGCGTGCCGCGGCGCGATGCCGATCTCGCCGCCCGATGCAGGCGCAAAGATCATCGTGGCGAGGCCCGAGTGGATCTCGCCTTCGGCGCTCACGATGTCGACGTGGATGGTGTTCGCCATGATCAGGTTAGGGTCTTCGCCTTCTCAACCGCTTCTTCGATGCCACCGACCATATAGAAGGCCTGCTCGGGCAGGTTGTCGTACTCGCCCGCGATGATGGCCTTGAAGCCGCGGATGGTGTCCTTGAGTGACACGAACTTGCCGGGCGTGCCAGTAAAGACCTCGGCAACGTGGAAGGGCTGCGACAGGAAGCGCTGGATCTTGCGCGCGCGGGTCACGGCCAGCTTGTCTTCCTCCGACAGCTCGTCCATGCCGAGGATCGCGATGATGTCCTGGAGTTCCTTGTAGCGCTGGAGGATCGCCTGCACGCCGCGCGCGGTATCGTAGTGATCGTCGCCGATCACCAGCGGATCGAGCTGGCGGCTGGTGGAGTCGAGCGGGTCCACCGCGGGATAGATGCCGAGCGAGGCGATCTGGCGACTCAACACCACTGTCGCATCGAGATGCGCGAAGGTAGTCGCCGGTGAAGGATCGGTCAGGTCGTCCGCGGGCACGTAAATCGCCTGCACGGAAGTGATGGATCCGGTCTTGGTCGAGGTGATGCGCTCCTGGAGCACACCCATCTCTTCCGCGAGTGTCGGCTGGTAGCCGACCGCGGAGGGCATGCGGCCGAGGAGTGCGGAGACTTCCGTGCCGGCCAGCGTGTAGCGGTAGATGTTATCGATGAAGAGCAGGACGTCCCTGCCCTTGCCGCCAGTCTGCTTCTCGTCGCGGAAGTATTCCGCCATGGTCAGGCCGGTGAGGCCGACCCGCAGCCGGCAGCCCGGCGGCTCGTTCATCTGGCCGTACACCATCGCGACCTTGGAATTCGTCAGGTCCTTCTTGTCGATGACGCCAGATTCCATCATCTCGTGATAGAAGTCGTTGCCCTCGCGGGTGCGTTCGCCGACGCCGGCAAACACCGAGAGTCCCGAGTGCGCCTTGGCGATGTTGTTGATGAGCTCCAGCATGTTGACGGTCTTGCCGACACCAGCGCCGCCGAACAGGCCGATCTTGCCGCCCTTGGCGAACGGCACCAGCAGGTCGATGACCTTGATGCCCGTTTCCAGCAGGTCCTGGCCGCCGGTCTGCTCATCATAAGAAGGCGCCGGCCGGTGAATCGGCAGGAAGTCCTTGCTCTTGATCGGACCGCCCTCGTCCTGCGGCCGGCCGAGCACATCCATGATCCGGCCGAGCGTGCCGTGGCCGACGGGCACGGTGATCGGCGCGCCGGTAGACTTCACGCCGACGCCCCGCTTCAGGCCTTCCGAAGGACCCATCGCAATCGTGCGCACGATGCCGTCGCCGAGCTGCTGCTGCACTTCGAGGGTGAGGTCCTGGTCCACGAGCTTGAGCGCCTCGTACACCGCCGGGATGCCCTCGCGGGGAAACTCGACGTCGATCACCGAGCCGATTACCTGAACGATCTTGCCGGTTGTGGCAGTTGACATGTTAATTCCTCAGCACTAAACCGCTGCCGCGCCGCCCACGATCTCCGAAATCTCTTTCGTGATCGCGGCCTGGCGGGCTTTGTTGTAAATGAGCTGCAGCTCGTCGATGATCTTGCCGGCGTTGTCGGTCGCGCTCTTCATCGCGACCATGCGCGCCGCCATCTCGCAGGCCAGGTTCTCGACCGCCGCGCGGTAAACCTGCGATTCGATGTAGCGCATCATGTAGCTCGCGATCAGCTCGTCGGCGGCCGGTTCGTAAATGTAGTCCCAGCGTTCCTGCAAGTCCGCCGCGTCCACGGTTTCGGCCGGCAGCATCTGCTGCAGTTCCGGCTTCTGCGTCATCGTGTTGACGAAGCGGTTGCTGGCGACAAACAGGCGATCGATCTTGCCGCCCCCGTAGAGGTCCAGCATCGCTTTGACCGTGCCGAGCAGGTCCGCGATACGGGGCTTGTCGCCCAGGTGCGTGATGGACGCCTCGATCGGCAGCTTCAGGCGGCGGAAGAACTGCATCGCCTTGCTGCCGATCAGGCACATGTGCAGGTTCACGCCCTGCCGCTGGTATTCGCGCGCCGCAATGAGTACTTGCTTGAACACGTTGATATTGAGCGAGCCGCACAGGCCACGGTCGGAGCTGACTACGATGATGCCGACCGACTTCACCTCGCGTTCCACCAGGAACGGGTGGTGGTGGTTCGGGTTGGCCACCCGCAGGTGGCCGATGACGCTCCTGATCTTGTCCGCGTAAGGGCGCGCCGCCTTCATGCGCTCCTGCGCACGCCGCATCTTGCTCGCAGCGACCATTTCCATGGCCTTGGTGATCTTCTGCGTGCTCTTGATGCTCGCGATCTTGACCCGGATTTCCTTCGTGCCGGCCATGGTCGTTTACCAGGCCCCCGTCGCTGCGAAGTCTTCGCAGATCTTCTTGTAGCCGGCCTCGACTTCCCTGGACAGTTCCGGCTTGTCATTGACCTGCTTCAGGAAGGCCGCGTGGCCGGTCTTGGCAAAGGCCTGCAGCGCCTCCTCAAAACCGACGATCTTCTTGCGGTCCACCTTGTCCATGTAGCCGCCGTTCACGGCGTAGATCGAGAGCGCCTGCTCGGCGACCGACATCGGCGAGTACTGCTTCTGCTTCATGAGCTCGGTCACGCGCTGGCCGCGCTCGAGTGCGCGCCGGGTCACTTCGTCGAGGTCCGACGCGAACTGCGAAAAGGCCGCGAGTTCGCGGTATTGCGCGAGCGAAAGGCGGATGCCGCCGCCCAGCTTCTTGATCACGCCGGTCTGCGCCGCGCCGCCGACGCGCGACACTGAAATGCCCGCATTCATGGCCGGCCGGATGCCGGAATTGAACAGGTCGGTCTCGAGGAAGATCTGGCCGTCGGTGATCGAAATCACGTTGGTCGGCACGAAAGCGGTCACGTCGCCGGCCTGTGTCTCGATGATCGGCAGGCCCGTCAACGAACCCGTTTTGCCCTTGATCTTGCCGCCGCTGATCTTTTCGACGTATTCGGCGGAAACGCGCGCTGAACGCTCGAGCAACCGTGAGTGCAGGTAGAACACGTCGCCCGGATAGGCTTCGCGGCCCGGCGGGCGGCGCAGCAAGAGCGAAATCTGACGGTAGGCCCAGGCCTGCTTGGTCAGGTCGTCATAGACGATCAGCGCATCCTCGCCCTGATCCATGAAGTATTCGCCCATCGCGCAGCCAGAATAGGGCGCGATGTACTGCATTGATGCGGGTGTGGAAGCGGAGGCGGACACCACGATCGTATGCGCCATGGCGCCGTGCTCTTCGAGCTTGCGCACCACGTTTGCGATAGAGCTCTGCTTCTGGCCGATCGCGACGTACACGCACTTAATGCCGGTGCCCTTCTGGTTGATGATCGTGTCGATCGCAAGCGCGGTCTTGCCGGTCTGGCGATCGCCGATGATCAGCTCGCGCTGGCCGCGGCCGATCGGCACCATAGAGTCGATCGCTTTCAGCCCGGTCTGCACCGGCTGGCCGACGCTCTTTCTCCAGATCACGCCCGGCGCCACGCGTTCGATCGGCGAGCGCTTGCTGGCCTTGATCGGGCCCTTGCCGTCGAGCGGATTACCAAGCGCGTCAACTACGCGTCCCAGCAACTCGGGGCCCACTGGCACTTCGAGGATGCGACCGGTGGTCTTGACCGTCGCGCCCTCGCCGATGTGGCGGTATTCGCCGAGCACCACCGCACCCACGGAATCCTGCTCCAGGTTCAGCGCGAGACCGAAAGTGTTGTCCGGGAACTCGAGCATTTCGCCGTAGGCGACATCCGCGAGACCGTGCACGCGGCAGATGCCGTCGGTGACGCTAACCACGGTGCCGATATTTCGCGCCTCGGTGGCCGCGTCGAAGTTCTTGATCCGTGCCTGGATCAGGTCGCTGATTTCTGAAGCCTTGATGGACATGTCTTCTTCCCTTGCCTAATTCGTCAACGCCGAGCCGAGCCGCGCGAGGCGGCCCTTCAGCGATCCGTCGATGACCAGGTCGCCGGCGCGAACGATCGCGCCGCCGATCAGCGATTCATCGATCCTCGTGTGCATGCGTACGTCGCGGCCGAGACGGCGCTTGAGCGCGTCCGTCAGCCGCTTCTGCTGCGGCGCCGCGATTTCGCGCGCCGCGATTACTTCCACGTCAATGACGTTTTCAACCTCGGCCCGGAGCACTTCGAACTGCGCGGCAATCTCGGGCAGGAGCGCGAGTCGCTTGTTTTCGCCTAGCGTGCCGAGGAAATTCCGTCCGGCAACGCCCCCCACCTTGCCCGCCAGGTCTGCGAACAGACCAACGAGCTCTCCGTCCGTCACCTTCGGATGGCCGATAAGCCGCGCAACCCGCGGATCGGACGCGGCCACCGCCGCGACCCCCAGGAGCTTCGACCAGGAAGCGAAGTCCTTGGCGTCGTGGGCGTACGCAAAGGCAGCCCGCGCATAAGGCCTGGCAATGGTGGCGCGATCAGCCATGGGTCGGTGCCTGCTTCTCCAGTTCGGCCGCGAGTTCGTCCAGCAGCGTCGCATGCGACTTCGCATCCACCTCGCGCCCCAGCACGCGGGTTGCGCCCGCTACCGCGAGCGCGGCCACTTCACGCCTGAGTGCATCGCGCGCCTTGGTCTGCGAGGTCACAAGCTCGGTGCGGGCTGCGGCGACGATGCGTTCGCCCTCCGCCGAGGCGTGTTCCTTCGCTTCTGCGACCATTTCGTTCGAGCGTTTGTGCGCCATATCGGCAACCTGCGTCGCTTTCTGCCGCGCATCCTGCAGGATGCTCTCGGCGCCGTGGCGAGCGTCGGCGAGTTCCCGCTGTCCCTTGTCCCCCGCCGCGATGCCGTCGGCGATTTCCTTGCGACGCTGCTCAATCGCATTCATGACCGGTGGCCAGATGAAGCGCATGCAGAACCAGACGAAGACGATCATCGCGACCGTCTGTCCGATCAGTGTCAGGTTGAAATCCATCGAATCTCTCCCCGGCGATCAGCCGCCCGTGCCGGTTGCTTGCTGCAACTGGCCGATGAAGGGGTTGGCGAAGGCGAAGAAAAGCGCCACACCGACGCCGATCATCGCAACCGCGTCAAGGAGCGCGACGACGATGAACATCTTCGTCTGCAGCATCGGGGCAAGTTCCGGCTGGCGTGCGGCGCCTTCCAGGAACCGGCCGCCCAGCAGGCCCATGCCGATGCCGACGCCGAG
Organism: Gammaproteobacteria bacterium; assembly: GCA_029857655.1. Taxonomy (GTDB): domain Bacteria; phylum Pseudomonadota; class Gammaproteobacteria; order Steroidobacterales; family Steroidobacteraceae; genus SCUD01. Next base: position 11,805 of record JAOUGR010000007.1, read on the forward strand.
TGCGCCGAGGCCGATGAGGATCGCTACAGCGATCGCGGTAAATCCAATCACAGTTTCCATCAGAGTCTCCTGGTCGAAATATCAGTGGTGCTCGTGCGCCTGCGACAGGTACACGATCGTCAACATCATGAAAATGAACGCCTGCAGAAGCACGATCAACAGGTGGAACACGGCCCACGCGAAATGCAGCGGCAACTGCCAGATGCCGAGCAGTGCGATCAGCATGAAGATGAGCTCGCCGGCGTAGAGGTTGCCGAAGAGTCGCAGCGAGAGCGAGATCGGTTTCGCGATGAGCGACACGCCCTCGAGCGCGAAGTTGAATGGCACGGCGGCCCAATGGTTGAAGGGCTGGAGGATCAGTTCTTTGGTGAATCCCCAGCCGCCCTTGATCTTGATGCTGAAGTAGATCGTGAGCAGGAAAACGGAAATCGCCATCGCGAAGGTGACATTGACGTCCGTGGTCGGCACGACGCGCAGGTGCTCGACGCCCAGATGGCCGGCCGCCCAGGGCAGCCAGTCCACCGGGATGAGGTCCATGGAGTTCATCAGGAAGATCCAGACGAACAGCGTCATCGCAAGCGGCGCGATCACGCGGCTCTTGGGTGGGTGGCTGAAGGTGTCGCGGACGCTCTGGTCCACGAAGCCGACCACGATCTCGACGATGGTCTGGAGCTTTCCCGGTACGCCGGTGGTCGCGCGCTTCGCGACGCGGCTGAAAAAGAAGACGAGGGCGAATCCTAGCAGGATCGCGAACACCATCGAGTCGACGTTGATCGCAAAAAAATTACCGTGGCATTCGTTCCAGACCCATTGTCCGTCCGCCTTGCAGACGGTCAGGTTCTGGAGGTGGTGGGAGATGTACTCGCCGGCTGAATGACCCGTTTCCGCCATGATCCCTTAGCGTCCCCTATCGAACAGCAATCCCGCCGGCAGGGCCAGCAGCGTTGCGATGTACCCGGCGAACAAAAACTCCGGGTACAGCGGCCGGAGGCTAACGAACACCGCAATAAACATCGCTGCCGTGATCGCGAGCTTGCCGATCTCGCCCAGCCATCCGGCCGCCAGCAGGCTTCTCGCACTGCTCCCGGCCCGCGGCGACATCAGCCTCGCCGCCAGAAATGCGTTCGGCACGACGCCGATCAGTCCACCCAACAAGGTGGGGACGGCCCGGTCGGAACCAAGCCAGATCCAGACCACCGTCGCGAGCGCCAGGCCGGTTGCCAGCTGCGCGAACAGTATGTTGCGGACGGTTTTCATGCACCCGGCTCCGGCAACAAAAACGCCACGTGGCCCTGAGCGGTCCGTGGCGTTTTCACGCTCCAGCGCAAGCCGCAGAGGCGGCCAAAACCGGGCGGAATTATAGAGGGCGGGCCCCCCGCTTACAACCGGAAAGAATCGAAGAAGCCTTTGTTTTTGTGCGCATTTACGCGCGCCGGGCGGCGCGACCGAAAACCAGCCCGCTTGCCGCGCCAATCGACATGGCGAGTATGGTGCTCAAGTTGTGGTGAAGATCGAATGTGTTTGCTTCGTGCATGACTTATCCCTCCATGGGCGACACTCTGGAGGAACAAGGCCGGGCGAACCAACGGGGCTTCTGAAGCCTGGTTAAGCGCAACTAGTGCCCGGCTAGTACAGGTAGCCCACGCGCTCCCCAAATGGGAAGAACTCCCGTGTTCACGGCGCAGGCCCTAATCCATCGGCTTGTCGCAGGTGCCGACCTTCTTCCCCGTAAGCCTGATGGTCATGGCCATGCCCTCGGCCATGGCGATGATCGCGCCCTTATAGGAATCCGTGCCTTCGAATGTCATCTCGCCGGTGCCGGTCATCGGCATGTCACCGCTGCACTGCATCGTCCAGGTCGCCTTGTTGCCGACCCTCTTGAAGTTTGAGGTGACGCATGTCCTGTCGCCGCCCGGCGGCGGCCGTGTCCACTCCCTGGCGGCGCACATCTTCTGCGTCTGCATCGGCATCTGCATCGGCATGCCTTCCATCACCATCTGGGACGTGGTTTCCCAGAGGACGCCCGGCGGATCGTCCGCGCGTACCGGAGCAAGGACCATGAACATGAGAAAAGCCGTGGCCGCCACGCGGCCAGATAACGTGCCGATCATGCTAACCCCCTCTTATCATCGAATGTGCGCCAGGATTCCGTCGAGTTCGTCGAGGCTGTGGTAGCTGATGACCAGCCGGCCCTTGCCCTTGGCCCCGTGATGCAGTTCGACCTTGGCGCCGAGCTTGTCGGCGAGGTCGCCTTCCAGCCGCCTGATGTCCGGATCGCGTTCCATGCTGCCCCGGCCGGAGCGCTCTGAGTCTCCGGCGGCAGCCCGCGCGAGAAGCCGCCGCACGAGCGCCTCCGTGTCGCGCACCGAAAGGCCCTTCTTCGCGACCAGCCCCGCGACTTCTGCCAGTTGCCGGCGATTGGTCAATCCCAGCAGTGCGCGCGCATGGCCCATTTCGAGCTTTCGTTGCTCGACAAGTGTCTTGACCTCGTCGGGTAGCTCCAACAGTCGGAGCAGATTGGAAACTGCAACACGCGAACGGCCGACTGCCTCGGCAGCCTGCTGGTGGGTCAGCTCAAACTCGGTGATCAGTCGCGACAGCGCCACCGCTTCTTCGAGTGGGTTGAGGTTCTCGCGCTGGATATTCTCGATCAGCGCCATCGCGACTGCGGTTTCGTCGTCCACGCGCCGTACGACTGCGGGTATATCGGCGAGTCCCGCCATCTGTGCCGCGCGCCAGCGCCGTTCGCCGGCGATGATCTCGTAGCGCTGCGGAGTGCTCGCTGTCGGCGTGCCGACAGGGCGTACGACGATCGGCTGGACTACACCTTGGGCCCGGATCGAATCAGCGAGCTCGGCGAGTGATTCCTCGCGCATGTCCATGCGCGGCTGGTACTTGCCCTTTTCCAGCAGGTCCACGGGCACGTGCGTCAACTGGTCACGGACCGGGGGAACGCCAGATACCGGGCGCGGCGAGGTTTGTCCGAGCAACGCTTCGAGCCCGCGTCCCAGCCCCCGTTTCTTGTCAGCCATCGCCGTCATCCCAGGCTCCCCGTCCGGCGAGTCTAACGGAAAAGAACTGCGTGCCCACTATTCCTCTTCCGAACGGCGGATCATCTCGCCGGCGAGAGCAAGGTAGGCGAGCGCGCCGCGCGAATCCTTGTCATGAAAGAGCGCCGGCACCCCGAAACTCGGTGCTTCGGCTAGCCGCACATTGCGCGGGATGATCGTGCGGAACACGCGATCGCCGAAATGCTCGATCAATTGTGCCGCGACATCGTTGGACAGGTTGTTGCGCGGGTCGAACATCGTTCGGAGGATGCCCTCGATGCGCAGGCGCGAATTGATCGAATCGTGAATCTGCTCGATCGTGCCGACCAGGCTCGACAGCCCTTCGAGCGCGTAGTACTCGCACTGCATCGGTATCAGAACGGAATCCGCCGCTGTCAGCGCATTTACGGTCAGGATATTGAGCGCTGGTGGGCAGTCGATGATGATGAGGTCATAGCGGTCGCGGATCGACGCCAGCGCCTGCTCCAGCCGGTGCTCGCGCCCGGCAGGTGATGCCAGCAATCGCACTTCCGCGGCGGTCAGGTCCTGGTTCGCCGGCAGGAGATCAAACCCGCCGGGGTCGATTGCGACGATCGCGTCCTCCGCGCGGCAATCTCCCAGCAGCACATCGGTCGAAGAGCGCTCCAGCAAACGCTTGTCCACGCCGCAGCCCATCGTGGCGTTGCCTTGCGGATCGAGATCCGCCAGCAGCACGCGTCGCTTCGTCACCGCGAGCGATGCGGCGAGATTGACGGCGGTTGTCGTCTTGCCGACGCCGCCCTTCTGGTTCGCCACCGCGATGATGCGATTCATGAGATCAGGCTCTCCCGAGCTCCACGATACAACGCTCTGCCGCAAGACCGGGAATCCGGACCTCGTGCACCGCGACCGCACGCCAGCCGGCCGGCAGGGCCTGGATTTCGGACTCCGGCCGGCGGCCTTTCAAGGCAAGCATGCGGCCGCTGGGCGCGCACAAATGCCCCGCAACGCGCACGAAATCCGCCAGTTTCCCGAGTGCCCGCGCCACCACGCAGTCGAAAGGGGCGGACCCCCGCCAAGCCTCGGCCCGCGCCGGGATGACCTCGACATTCGCGAGCCCCATGACTGCCGCCACATGCACGACAAAGCGCGCCTTCTTGCCGGTCGCCTCGATCAGCGCGAACTCGCGCCCCGGATTGAGCACTGCCAGCGGCAGGCCCGGGAAGCCCGCGCCGGTACCAATGTCGGCGACGCGCGTGCCGCGGAGATACGGCTGCGCGGACAGTGAATCCAGCAGGTGCTTGCGGACC
>JAOUGR010000222.1 GCA_029857655.1 Gammaproteobacteria bacterium
GAAGCGTACGTTTCTCGGGCTTGTGCCGGCCGCGGAACTCGATCCGGAATTTATCGCCGCGGTGCGCGGTATCAAGATGGACGGGCCCTGCGCCAAGCTGAACCTGGTACTCGCCGAAGAGCCGCGGCTCGATGGAATTGATTCGGGCGCAGACACATTGCAGAGGGCGCAATTCACCCTCGTACCATGGCTGGAAGGCGCGCAGCGATGCTACGAGCAATCGCGGCAGGGCAAGATCTCAGAAGAACTGTGGATCGACTGCCTCGTGCCCTCGCTCATCGACCCGTCGCTGGCGACACCGGGTCGTCATGTGATGACTTGCTTCGTGCAGTACCTGCCCTACCGTTTCAGTGATTCCAGCTGGCGGGTGGAGCGCGATCGCCTGCATCGCCAGCTTCTGCGCCAGATCGGGAGCTTCGTGCCCGCGGTGAATCAATCACTGCTCGCGAGCCGCCTGTACACACCGTTCGATCTGGAATCCGTATTTGGAATCACCGAGGGAAATATTTTTCATGGTGACTTGCGCCCGGACCAGCTCTTCTTCATGCGCCCCGTGCCCGCGTATGCACGCTACGCGACGCCACTACGCGCCCTGTATCTCTGCGGCGCCGGCACCCATCCCGGCGGCGGCGTGACGGGCGCGCCGGGCCACAATGCCGCACACAGGATTCTGGACGATCTGTTGCGCGATCGCGGACTACGCAAATTGGTCACAACATGATCGTCACATGAACATCCTCCGGGCAATGCCGGTGCGCTTTCGCATCCTCGCGGTGCTGATCGTGCTGAGCTTCGTCAATTACCTGTTGCGCAACAACATCTCGGTTGTGATCCCTAGCATCCGCGAGGAATTCGGTTTCAGCAACACTGAAATCGGCTGGATCCTCGGCAGCTTCAACGTCAGCTACACGCTGCTGCAGATTCCGGGCGGCATCTTCGGCGAAGTCTACGGGCCACGCCGCGCGATGGCGATCATCGCCGTCACCTGGGGCGTATTGACGCTCCTGACCGGTTTCGCGCCATCGCTGCTGGCGGCTTCCGCAACCGGCGCGATGGTCGCGCTGGTCAGTGTGCGATTCCTGATGGGTATCGCGAATGCGCCGATTTTTCCGATCATGGTTGGCACGACCGCCCGCTGGTTTCCGACCGGCGGCTGGGCCTTACCAAATTCCCTGAGCAGCGCGGGCCTGACGCTCGGCCAGGCGGCCCTCGGACCAATCGTGACCCTGTTGATCGTCCATTTCGGCTGGCGCGAATCTTTCTACCTGCTTGCACCATTCGGGTTCCTGGTTGGCGCCTGGTGGTACTGGTATGGGCGCGACCGGCCGGCCCAGCATCCGGCGATCACCCGTGAAGAAGTCGAACTGATCGATCGTGATCGAGACCTTTCATTTTCAATGGCTGTCGACGCCGGCAGCTGGCGCGAAGTCCTTGCGCGTCGCGACGTGCTGCTGCTCGCCGCCAGTTATTTCTGCATGAATTACGTTTTCTACATGTTCGCGCAGTGGCTGTTCACGTACCTGGTTGAGGAGCGCAGGTTTTCGCTGCTGGAAAGCGGCTTCCTCTATGCGCTGCCATTCGTGGCAGGCGCTGTGCTTGCGATCGCGGGGGGCCTGTCCTGCGATTTCCTTTGCCGCCGGATTGGCGCGCGCTGGGGATGCCGAATTCCCGCGATGACAGGTCTGGCGCTGGTGGCCATGTTCATGTGGGTGGGCGTGCACGCGGTGAACCCCTACACGGCGGTCGGCCTGCTTTCCCTTTGCTTTGGGTTCACGCAATTCACGGAGGGCGCATTCGGGGCCGCTTCGGGCTACGCCGGCGGCGCGCACACCGCGACCGTCTATGGCGTCGTGAATACCGGCGGCAATGCACCCGGCTTTCTGGCACCGGTCATCGGTCTCATGCTCGATCGCTTCGGGTGGCTGCCGACCCTTGCCAGCGGCTCATTGTTTGCCCTGACGGGTGCGGCGCTGTGGCTCTTCATCGATGTGCAGCGGCGGCTGCCGCGAACCCGGCAAGTCCTTCGCTCTCCCGCGCCTGGCTAGGGCCGCAGCGGCCGGGCATATAGCGCGTCCCAAGCCGCGAGCGCCGGCTTGGCGTTGAAGTCACTGTCGGTCAATCCGAGATGCACGAACAGCGGCAGGTTGACCGGTAGCGGCGGCGGGATCGCCGCAAGGTCGATATCCGCATAGATAAGCTGAATCACGCCGCGCGCCGCCACCGAATCCAGCAAGCGCGCATGCTGGTTGAAATACCGCGCCTGCAGCGCCGGTGAGGATTGCACGTTGCCAACAGCTGCGCTGGTCCAGCCACCCTCGACCACCATCACCGGAATTGTCCGTCCGTTGCGTAGCCGGCTGTAGTAGTCAACCGGCAGGTTCTCCGGTTGCGTGAAGTCGAAGTACGGATAGGACGACAGTCCGAGCATCTCCATGAACGGGAAATCGGCGAAGTCGCGCTCGATGCCGACATAGGGGCCGTTCCCGCCCAGCCCGCCCCAGGCGACTTCGACCTGGGTGCTCACCAGCAAAGTGGCCTGGCTGCCTGCCGACTTAAGGTCACTCGCAGTCGCGTTGGTGACCTGTACCACCGCTGCGTAGACGGGAGCCGGCGCGGCTACCCGGATCAGATTGGTCTCCGCGGCCAGGCCAATGATTTCAGGGTTGAGCACTGACGCGACGGCCAGCGCGTAGCTGCGATAAGCCTGTTGCACCTCCGGATCTGCGATGCTGCGGCCAAGCGCGCGCAGTTGCGGCGCCTCTTCGCCACGCGAAAGCCCGTCCGTCAGGTCCAGCATGAAGTAGATGGCCAGGCCCTTGCTGCGCAGGTAGTTGACGAGGTCCACCTTGTCGCGGGCCAGGATCGTCTCTGGAGCCACTCCGGCCAGAAGCTCGGTCCACGGCAATTCTTCATGAATCGCCACCAATTCGGCACGCAGACTCCAGCGATCGATGGATTCGATCGCCGCGGCGACGCTCGGTCGCGGCGGAACCGTGAAGAAGCCCATGCGCCAGCTGCGCGTCAGCTCGGCACGCGGCGGTGACGGCGCCACGGCCGATCCGCCGCCACAGGCGGATACCAAAGCCATGAGCGCCGACGCAGCGGCCACGACCACGAGTCTGGGAAAGGGTTTCAAGTCGGGCATCGGTGTCTGGTTAGCCTGCAATCTATGGTGTGCCCGGACTGCTGGGCGTGACGCACGCCACGAAGTCGCGATTGGCGCAGGAGCGGGTGAATGGAGGCTAGGGTCGGAATCGAACCGGCGTACACGGCTTTGCAGGCCGCTGCATGACCACTCTGCCACCTAGCCTTCGGGGGCATTAAACACGAAACCCCGGAATGGCGTCCCGGGGTTTCGGTGAAATCTGGAGCGGGAAACGAGGCTCGAACTCGCGACCTCAACCTTGGCAAGGTTGCGCTCTACCAACTGAGCTATTCCCGCGGTCGGCGCCAATCAGGAGGCGTCATTGTAGAAGCGCACTCCGGGCTGTCAAGTTTGCCGGAAACCCCGCAATTCAGGCCATGCCGCGCGCAAATAGGCCGCCATCGACCATAACGTGAGCGCCGCCGCGAGCACCGTCAGGGCGAGCCCGGTCCAGTACACCGGCAGGCCCAGGATGTCCTGCCGGAACAGCATCATCGACAGACCGACGATCTGCACGATGGTCTTGAACTTGGCAACCCCGGACACCTTCATCTTGTGGCGCGCGCCGATCTCGGCCATCCATTCGCGCAGGGCGGAGATGGCGATTTCCCGGCCGATGATCACGGCCGCGGTCAGGGTCACGTACCAGACCGGGTCCTTGCTGACGATCAGCACCAGCGCAGTCGCAACGATCAGCTTGTCGGCGACCGGGTCGAGGAAGGCGCCGAGCGGCGAGACCTGCCCGAGTTTGCGCGCGAGGTAGCCGTCGAAGGCGTCGGTGATGCCGACCAGCGCGAACAGGACGCCACAAGCCATGTCGGACCAGTGGTATGGCAGGTAGAACAACCCGACGATGACCGGGATCAGCGCGATCCTCAGGCCCGTCAGCAGGTTCGGAAGGGTGTAAG
>JAOUGR010000223.1 GCA_029857655.1 Gammaproteobacteria bacterium
TCACCGCCGGCAACGCAGTGTTGCTGGTCGACGCGTCGCTCGCCAACTGCGACACACGGGCCCTCGTCAACCGGGTGCACCAGCAATTCCCGGATCTCGCGATCATTGTTGCCGGGCACCGCGACGACGAGGCGCTGCTCGCACCACTCATTTCCTCCGGCGTCATTTTCGGATGCCTGGACAATCCGCCCTCCGCCGAACGCATCCGCAATGTTGTGGATGCCACGCAACGCCAGCCCGGGCTGAACACTGACCTGCCGGCCGCTGCCCCACGCACGGCCCTTTCCGCCGCCATCATCCGCACCCGTCCGGCGATTAAACTCCCGAAATTGAAGCTGCCGAAAATCAGCGTGGACCGCGCGTGGGTTCGGCGCTGGTCGGGCCGGTGCCTGCGGCTGGTCGCGGTGTTACTGACCGTCTGGGCGCTCTGGCATTGGAAGCCCTGGAATTACGCCGCCGAGCTGTTCGCGAGACAGGAACCCGCACCGGTAGCGCCCGTGGAAATCGACAGCGATACGAAATTGCTGCAGCTGCTCGACGCCGCCGGACGCGCCCTGACGAAGGACAGGCTGGTGGATCCGCCCGGACGAAACGCTCTCGAACTGTATCGTGCGGTGCTCGCGCTTGATCCGGACAACGACCTGGCACAGCGCGGCATCGACATCGTCGCGGACAAGCTGCTGGTCGAGGCCGAACGGGCACTGCAGGCACGCGACATGCCGCGGCTCGCAAGTGCCGTCGACGCGGCCCGCTCCGTGCGGCCGGATCACCCGCGCCTGGAATACTATTCGCTGCAGCTCAAGCGCGCGCGGGAACGAAGGTAGTTCGCTCCTGGAATCCTGCGGCGTGGGAAACCATAGGCCATTGAACCCGACACACGGATTTTCAGTCACAGGCTGGTATCTGCAACATTAGCTGCATCAACCGGTTTGCCGGGGCGCCCGTTGCACCGAATGCCCCACGATGCATAATTGTGCAGGACTGAGTTACCGAAACTCCCGCAGAGATTCTGCAGCCGATTCCGCTCATGCCCAACACAAACTAGCGACCAATGAGATCGTTGCACCGCCGCGCACTCCGCACCTCCACGCACCTACCTCACGCCAGAAAAGGGCGTTTGAGACTCCTATTCCTAGTCGTTTCCAACTACGATTGTCCTGACGGGCCATCGCCACGCCGGCAGGGCCGGTTAGCGAGCGTCATTCTTAGAAGGAAGAAAGCAGATGCAACCGATACGCCGACTGATGGGCCTGTTCGCCGCAGCGCTGCTGCTGGCACTAGTCGCCACAGCGGCAGCACAGGACGCAAACATCAGCCAACCGGTCGCAGACCTCGAGCAGCTGCTCGCCGCCGAACCGCTAGTGATCACGCAGGCAGAGATCAGCCGGCCCAAGGCCAAGGGCGACATCACCTTGCGGGCCGAAGTTTCCTTCGGCGGGGCACCGCCACTGCGCGTGAAGTTACGTAAGGCTGAACCCGGCGCGGACTCCTTCAACAACGTCCCGCGCTACGACTTCGCGGCGTACGAACTGCAAAAACTTTTCCTCGATCCTGCCGAGTACGTGGTGCCGCCCACTGCGCTGCGCATGGTGCCGCTGGCGGACTTCGCGATGCATTCGCCCGGAGTCGCGCGCACTTTTTCCGCCGCCGACCAGGTGCTGGCCGTGGTGCAGTATTGGCTGAACGACATCAAGGTGGTCGCGGACGTCTACAGCCCCGAGCGTTTTGCCGCCGACCCCGTCTATGCACGCCACATCGGCCAGCTGAACGTGCTCACCTATCTGATCAGGCATCGCGACTCGAACCTCGGCAACTTTCTGCTCGGCAATGCGGAGGTCGGCGCGCGTGTGTTTTCGATCGATCATGGTGTCGCCTTCGCGTCGGGCGACGGTGATCGTGGCGAGGTATGGAAGGATATGCGCGTGAATCGACTTCCGGCCGACACCGTGGAACGGCTGCGCCATATCACACCGCAACTGCTGGCGGATCGACTGGGCGTGCTCGCGCAATGGCAGCTCGAAGGCCGCAGCTACGTTCCCGTCGCGAGCGGCAAGAACCTGTGGGAACACCGCGGCGTCCGCCGCGCAGGCAACGAGCTGCAAATGGGCCTGACCAAGTCGGAGATTCTTGCGGTGCACCGACTCTTGACGAAACTGCTCGAGCGCATCGATCGCGGCAAGATCGCCATGGTGCCCGCGCCAGGCGCCTGAGAATTCATCGATGTCCACCGCACGCCGCCCGAGACTCGGAATCCTGCTTACCGCATTGATCGCCACCATTGCCTGCAGCGGCCCGCGCGAGGCGCGGGCGCAAGCCGCGCAGCTGCAATGGAACGGAATCGAGCGCGTAGTGGCTTTCGCGGACGTGCACGGCGCCTATACCGAACTGCTCACGTTGCTCCGCGAGACCGGAATCCTCGACGCGCGGGACCACTGGGCGGCCGGGCATACGCACGTCGTGAGCTTGGGCGACCTGCTCGACCGTGGCGCCGATTCGCGCAAAGTCATGGACCTGCTGATGCGCCTGCAGGATGAGGCGCAGGCAGCGGGCGGGCAACTGCACGTCCTGCTGGGCAACCACGAGGCGATGAACATCCTCGGCGATCTGCGCTACGTCGAGACCAGCGAATACGCCTCCTACGGGGACATGGAATCGTCTGCCGAGCGCGCGGAACTGCGCCAAGCGTGGGAGACTGCGCAAGGGGCAGGATCCGGCGCAGCCTTCGACCAGAAGTTCCCGCCTGGGTATTTCGGGCACCGCGCCGCATTTGCGCCCACGGGCAAGTACGGCCAGTGGCTGCTGACGCTGCCCGTAGCGATCGTGCTCAACGGCACGCTCTTCATGCACGCCGGGCCCTCAAATTCCCTGCGGGAAATGAGTTTGCAGGAACTGGACCTGCGCTACCGCACGACACTCACCGACTATCTCGGGCTTGCCGGGCGGCTTGAGCAGGCGAAGCTGCTCCAGGCGGGTGACGAGTACCACGCCCGACCACAGCTCGCCAAAGATCGCCTGGTGGCCACCGCGGCAGCGAACGGCGGCACGCCGGACGCGGCGTTGACCGACACGATCCAGCGCTTCGACGTGGTTGCCAGCGGCGCCCTGCTCTCGCAGGATGGTCCCAACTGGTACCGCGGAGCCGCGTTGTGCAACGAAGCGGCTGAAGCCGACGTGCTGTTGCCGCTGTTGCGCCAGTTCGGCGCCGCAAGGCTGGTTGTCGGCCATACGCCGACCCGGGATTCCCGCGCGGCCACCCGCTTCGACGGCCTTGTCGTCAAACTCGACGCCGGCATGAACCGGGCGGTGTACAACGGCCGGGCCGCCGCGCTGTTCCTGCAGCCGTCCGGACTCACTGTCCGCTACGCAGGACAATCCAGCGCCACGCCGCTGAAGCCTGAAGGCCTGTTCGTCGCGCCCAACGAACTCGATGACGCGAGCGTACTTGCGGCGCTGCGCGACGGCGAAGTGACCGTGACGGGACCGCGCGCTCCGAACGAACTGAACGTCTCGGTGAGCCAAGGCGGCAAACACATTCCGGCCGTGTTCCAGGTTCGCGGCGAACGCTCGACCCGCAATGAAGTGGCGGCCTATCGGCTCGACCGTCTACTGGGACTCGGGTTGGTGCCGGTCACGGTCGAGCGCGAGGTGCAGGGCCAGCGTGGAGTGCTGCAGGGACGTCCACTCAAGTGGGTCACGCAGGCCGAAGTGCAGCAGCAATCTTTGCGCAGCGGCGGCTGGTGCAGTGCCGAACCGCAGTTCCAGCTGGTCTACGCGTTTGACGCGTTGATCGGCAATGAAGGCCGCACGACCGAATCGTTACTGTTCGATTCGGATGACTGGTTCGTCTACGTCACCTCGCACGAGCAGGCCTTCGGCACCACCAGGGGCCTGCCCGCGTACCTCAAGGCGCGGCCGCCGATGCCAGGCGCGGAAGTCCGTCGTCGGCTCAGGGTGCTCGACGAGGCAGGCTTGCGGGCCGCGCTGGTTGATCTGGTCAGCGCGCGCGGACGCAAGGCGATTCTGGAACGTCGGGACGCGTTGCTGG
>JAOUGR010000224.1 GCA_029857655.1 Gammaproteobacteria bacterium
GCCCGAGGTGCTGGTGCTGGACCGCAACTATTCGCCCGGCCACGGCGGCATGTTGCACCAGGAACTGCTGGCCGCGCTCTATGGCATGCCGGGTGCGCCCCGCGTGCACGGCTACCTCGCCGGGGTCGGCGGGGTCAACGTATCGCCGGATCGGATCGTCGAGTTCGTGCGCATGGCCGGCACGAGCGAGCCGCAACCGGATTCCGTGTGGGTAAGGTGAGCGGGATGATCAAGCTCGATTTGCACGCAGACCCCATGCTCTGTTCCGGGCACGCGGCGTGTCCGGGTTGTGTGGAGGCATTATCGGTCCGGCACATACTCGCCACGGTGGGCAGCAACGCCGTCGCCGTCATTCCCCCGTCGTGCATGGCGATCATCGCCGGCCCGCAGCCATTCAGCTCGCTGCGGATTCCGGTCTACCAACCCACGCTCGAAGCGAGTGCGGCGGCGGCAACCGGCCTGCGCCGGGCGCTCGACGCCGAGGGCAAGCACGACACGCACGTGATCGTGCTCGCCGGCGATGGCGGCACTTACGACATCGGCTTCCAGTGCCTGTCATCCGCGGCCGAGCGCAACGAGAACATCATTTATTTCTGCCTCGACAACGAGGGCTACATGAACACCGGCGCGCAACGGTCCTCGTCGACGCCGCATTTCGCCAGGACCGGCTCGACCCCGGCCGGCAACTTCTCGCGCAAGAAGAACCTCACTGAGATCATGGCCGCGCACGACGTGCCTTACGTCGCGACCGCGAGCATCGGCTTCCTCCCCGACCTGATACGCAAGGTCGAGCGCGCCAAGGCGATTCGCGGCACGCGCATCATCACGCTGCTGATTCCCTGTCTCGATGGCTGGGGGCTGCCGGACGACGCCGGCCTCACCGCCGCGCGCTACGCAGTCGAGAGTGGCGCGTTCCCGTTGTACGAAGTGGAGAACGGGCGCACCTATACGCTCAACCACGCCTCCAGGACGCGCCCGGTGAGCGATTATCTGGCACTGCAACGCCGCTACCGGCACATGACGCCAGCCGACATCGAGGCTCTGCAGGCCGAGGTCGACGACGGCTGGTCGAGGCTGATGCAACGAGTCGCCGTCGGTCAGCGCGCCGTGACGATCGCAACAGGGTGACGGACAGCAAATCCTGATGGCATGACGACGCGGCGAGTCGTGAACATCGACGACATCCTGGATCGCGTGCGATTCCGGGGCCTGCCGCTGCTGGTCATGATCTGTGCGGTGGCGGTCCTGATCCTGGACGGCTTCGACATCCAGATCATCGGTTTCTCGGCTCCGGCCCTGGCGCAGGAGTTCGGTATCGCGCGCAAGGCCCTGGGCCCGGTGCTCGCCGCGGCACTGCTCGGCATGGCGGTGGGTGCGTTTGTCGGCGGACTGGCCGGCGACCGCTGGGGCCGCCGCCCGACGCTGATTGCGAGTACCGCCGTGGTCGGCGCAGCAACCTTGGCCGCGGCAACGGCCGCGAGCATCGAGTCGCTGATGTTCTGGCGACTGATCACGGGAATCGGCCTGGGCGGCACGTTGCCAAATGCGACGGCGTTGATGGCGGAATTTGCGCCGCTACGCTGGCGCAGCCAGGCCATCTCGGCAACGATTGTCGGCGTACCCGTCGGGGGCATGGTCGGTGCGGCCATAGCGGCCGAGATTGTGCCGACCCAGGGCTGGCGCCTGCTGTTCGTGATTGGTGCCGCGCTGCCGTTGCTGCTGGCGGCGATCCTGCATTTCATCCTTCCCGAGTCCGCGCGCTTCCTGGCCACGCGCGCCGGCCGCCACAATGAACTTGCGGTACTGCTCGGCCGGATCGTCCCCGGCCGCAGCTATTCGGGCGCCGAGTCCTTCGTGCTGTCGGCACCCGCCGGGATCGAGTCCGGGGGCCTGCGCACCCTGTTTTCGCGCAGGCTCGTGCGCGACACCATTGCGGCCTGGCTGGTCTTCGGCACCAACGTCTTCGCCGTCTACGCATTCTTCAACTGGATACCGGTGGTGCTCACCTCGGTGGGACTGGACATCGCCACGGCCGTCCGCGCCAGCCTGGTGTTCAACCTGGCCGGCGTGATTGGCGCGGTGGCCAACGCCTGGATCATCGCGCGATTCGGCTCGCGCTGGCCGCTGGGCCTGATGGCCGCGCTGGCCGCGGCAGCGCTTTTCTACCTCTCGCAGCTGCCGCTGGGCGGGGTCGATCCGGCCGGGTTGCTGCCCGCCCTGATGGCGGGCGTCGCGGTTGCGGGGCTGGCGATCAACGCCGTGCAGATCGGGATGTATGCGGTGTCCGCGCACATCTATCCGACGGCTTGCCGGTCCTCAGGCGTCGGTTGGGCGCTTGGCGTCGGGCGGCTCGGCGGGATCCTGAGTTCCTTTGGCGGCGCGCTGCTGCTGGCGCAGGGCGGGAGCCAGGGGTTCTTCGGCGGGATCGCCGTGGTGATGCTGCTGGCCTGCGCCAGCCTGCTGATCATACGCAATCATCTGCCGGCGGCCATGCGGCCGCCCGGGCCGACTTCGGGTTCAACGATTCGCGGTCAGGACTGAGGACGGGCGTGATCGTGGCGCAGAGGGTTCGTTTTGCCGCCGCTTCATCAGTCCGCAAAAAGTCGCGAGCGTAATCGAGCCAAGGGTAGCGCGGACCGTGTCGTCTATTTCGCGCAGCACCGCATGCAGCGCCAGGCCCTCGCTGGTCCCTTCACCTGCCGCGCCCACATCCTGGCCGCTGGGGCCGAGCCTCTCGAACAGTTCGATGACGTCGAGCAGCGTCGTGCGTCGCGCATTGCCGGAGAACTGGTAGCCGCCACCCGCACCGCGGATTGCACGCACCAGGCCGGCGTCACCCAACACGTGCATGACCTTCGCCAGGTGGTGACTCGACGCGCCATATTTCGCGCCGATCTCGGCGACAGTCAGTTGGCGATCCGCATTCGCGACCAGCTCCACCATCGCAAGTACAGCAAGCTGACTGGAGACCTGGAGCTTCATGAGGAACCATCCGTCGCCTGGCTTGCAGTCATTCCAGGTTCTTCTCGAGTTGAATGTACGGTCCCGCCATCATTCCCTCGGCACGGAAAAACATCATGGGCAGCGCATTCAGCTTGGCGACCATCGTGCGCATCTTGGTCATGCCCAGGCGCCTGAACTCGCGGGCGATGGCGTCGAGCAAGGCCTCGCCGACTCCGATCCCTCGTGCACCCGAGGCGACCCCCAGGGCGTAGACCCAGCCGCACGGCGCCGACCCGAACTCCCAGGCGCGAATCTCGCCCACGATGAACCCGAGCAACGCATCGGGATTCGCGGACGAAGTCGCGACCAGGAAGAAGTGTCCCGTCTGGCGCGCCCTGCTGCGCTCGAGCAGATCCTGCCAGTGAGGCCCCTTGGCAAGCGAAGTGATGCCGGCGTCCAGTGCGGTAACGGCCGGGATGTCGCCCGGTCGCGCCGGCCGTATCGTGAACCGGCCGGCGGAGGTCGGTGCACCGCCAGCGCCACGGGTCGTCGCACCGGCAGCGGGCCGCACGCGCCTGCGTGGCTTCTTCGCCGATCGTTTTTGCATTTCAGTTCCATGCTACTGGTGGCGTGCGTGCGACGCAAACGCGCGCCGCCCATGCGATCAGCCGTGCAGCGACTCATATTTCTGCTGGAGCTCATCCTTGCTTTCAATGAAATCCGGATGCTGGACGATGCAGTCCTGCGGGCAGACCAGTCGGCATTGCGGCTCGTCATCGGCGCCCACGCACTCCGTGCACTTCAGCGCGTCGATCACATACAGTGGGTCTCCTGCCGTGATCGCCTTGTTCGGGCAGACGGGTTCACAGGCATCGCAGGCCGTGCAGGTCTCGGTGATCATCAGTGCCATACGGGTTGTTCTCCTGGGCTAGGCTGCCCGGTGAATCTCGCCGCGCGCGAGCAGCTTCTCGAAGCGGAACGCGCCCCACAGCGCCGCGCCGATCGCGCCGGCGTAGGCTGAATCGGCGTGGCCGCGCATGTCGGTCTTGATGTCCTTGGTTGCGGCGATGTCCTCCTTGAGAGCGGCGATGAGGC
>JAOUGR010000226.1 GCA_029857655.1 Gammaproteobacteria bacterium
TACGACGTTGATAGGCTGGGTGTGTAAGCGCAGCAATGCGTTCAGCTAACCAGTACTAATTGCCCGTGAGGCTTGACCATATAACACCCAAGGAGCCTGGTGGCTCCGTGGATGCGACACATACATATGCGTGTCCCACATTTCGAACATGCCTGCGCGGCGATTGCGATTCGCGGCGCGGGCGAACAGTTTTCCTGGCGGTCATAGCGGGCGGGAACCACCCGATCCCATTCCGAACTCGGAAGTGAAGACGCTCTGCGCCGATGGTAGTGTGGCCGTAGGCCATGTGAGAGTAGGTCACTGCCAGGATCCAATCCAAAGCCCCCGGCGGAAACGTCGGGGGCTTTTTCTTTGGCTCGAGAGCGACTCCGGAACATGCATTGCTTCAAGGAGTTAGTGGCGGTGTGTTGCCTGACGAATCGCCCGCGGAGCCAACTGGCATTTGCCAGTGTGATCACAAGGGTTTATACGACATGCTCTCCGCTTCCCCGGTCCGCCGACCTCGCAAGGTTGGAGCAAACAAAAAATGTGCAGGAAACTGGCAAGAATACTGATCAGCGGGTTTGCATTGTTGCCCCCGGCGGTGATCGCAAGTGCGGCGAATGAAGCGGCATTGCCAGTGCTAATCGCTGGATTGAAGGATCACGACTGGCAGGTCCGGCGTGCAGCGGCACGTCAGCTTGGTGAGGCTGCGCGACGGGACGGCCAGATCGTCTCGGCGCTTCGTACGGCGTTGGATGATCTTGATTCGCGCGTTCGCAGGTCAGCCGCCACGGCGCTTGGCCAGATCGGGTCTGGAGCTGCCGGGGCGACGCCACAGCTGATTAAAAGATTGCGGGATGTGGATCCGGAGGTCGTGCGTTCCGCCGCGCAGGCCCTGGGGCTGATCGGCCGACGGGCCTCGCGTGCCGACCGGGGCCTGAAGCCGTTGCTGGATGACTCCGATGCGGAAATGCGTTTGACCGCGGCCGACGCCCTAGGGCGCATCGGCCGCGATTCGGCGGCTTCTTCGGCTGCACTGGTCGCGTTGCTCGGAAACCCGGAGGCGCAGATGCGAAGCGCAGCAGCCAGCGCGCTGGGGCGTGCCGGTGAAGATGCGGCCGAAACATCTGCCGGACTGATGAAGCTGCTTGGCGATGACGACGCGCAGGTTCGCACCGCGGCAGCGGAGGCGCTGGGCAAGATTGGAAATTCCGCGGTGCCTCAGCTCATCGCATCGCTGAATGGCGGCAATCCGGTCTACCTGCAGGCTACGGTCGAAGCCCTCGCGCAAATTGGCGAACCGGCCGTCCCGGCACTTATCGAGGCGCTCGAGGATGGGCGGCGACCCTTGCTTGCCCGGCAACACCTGGCTCGGGCGCTCGGCCGCATCGGAAATGGCAAGGGTAAGGTTGTGCCGGCACTGCTGAGACGACTCAAGGATGAAAATGCGCTGGTCCGGATCGCGACAGTGGAGGCACTCGGCAACCTCGGATCCGGGGCGGGCGCGGCGACATCGAGGCTCGTCGAGTTGGTTGACGATCGGGATGAAGAAATACTCGTCCGGGAATACGCGATTACCGCCGTCGCCAGAGTGGCGCCGGCTTCGCCCGAGGTGAAGGCGCGGCTCGTTGAAGCCGTCGCCGACAGCAATGCGAGAATTTCGGAAGCCGCCGTCGCCGCACTGGTGGAAATGCGCGCGCTTGCCGGGCAACCCGGCGGCCTGTCGGCACTGATGAACCAGCTGCAGGCAGGAGACGCAGAGCAGCGCCTGGAGGCGGCGCTTGGTCTCGCGGATCTTGGACCGTACGCTCGTCCCGCTGTCAACGCGCTGGCTTTCATCCTGCAAGACGAAGCCAATGCTTCCGGGCTGAGAATTGCTGCGGCGCGAGCACTCGGCATGATCGGGCCGGCGGCGGAGCCGGCGCTGCCCGCGCTGAATGGCGCACTGAGGAGCGCGAATTCGGAGCTGAACGATGCGGCGCTGATCGCCATGCAGCGCATCGGACCGCAAACCCGCGCTATTCCGGCCTTGATGGAAGCGTTGAGGAACAGCGATCTCGGCGTTCGTGGTTCTGCCGCGGTTGCCATCCGCAATTTCGCGCTGGCCCGGTTGCAATGGTGGCAGCCGCTGCTTGCACAATCCGATGCGCCGGTGCTGCGATCGTGGGTTACGCGTCATAACGAGCTCTACGGCGTCGACGAAAAATCCGTCGAGCGTTCCGGGCGCGGACACGAGCAGGTGACGACCGATTATTTCGACGTCCTGGGAGGCCGTGCGGGAGTCCGCGAGAGCGTGCAACTCCAGTCGCTCAAGACCTCGGTCGCGGCAAATGACGCGAGGACGATTCCGATCGAAGACGTACAGCGGATCGATGTGGAGTCCCATCCATTTTCGAAGATGCTGAAGGAAAGTGGCACGGCGCCCGGGCGCCTGCCGCTCGCAGACTTCGCGCCGCTGGATCATTTCTTTGCCTATTTCCGCGATCCCGCGGCGCTGAGCCAGTTCATGGATGGCAGCGGCGATATGTTCTTGAGGCTGGAATCCGCGTTTTCGCTGAAGAGCCTGGACTACAGCCTGAAGTCCCGCTATCTGGCCCGCATGGGAATGACGGAAGAGATGCTTGCGCAGCTGGAGGGTCTTGGCCTTGTTGGCGAGATCGGGTTTGTCGCTCCCGATCTGTTCTTTATCGATGGCACGGAAATTACGACACTGATCAGGATCCAAGCGCCGAGTCTCATCGGGACCGTGATGAGGCTCGCCGGGCTGGGTGAGCCCGGCGCTACAGGAATCGGGGTCAAGACGGTATCGCCCGGCATGGAAATAAGCTGGGCGCGTCGGGACGACTTGCTGATTGTCAGCACGAGCGCGGCCGAGCTGAAGAACGTGCTCGACCTTCATGACAACCCGAAAAAAGACAGCCTCGGGCGCAGTGACGAATTCGGCTACATGCTCCAGCGACTACCCATTGCAGACACGACGCGGGCCTATTTCTATTTCTCCGATCCCTCCATCCGCGAGCTCGTCGGGCCCCAAATGAAGATCGCCCAATTGCGCCGCATGCGTGTGCGTGCGGATCTGGACACACTTACCGCAGGTGCATTGCTCTACAAGCTGGATGGAAACACTGCGGCTCCGACCAAGAGCGCCTTGATCGACCTCGGATATGTGCCGCGGCAATTTTCGGAACGCGACTATTCGATCGCGACAGATCTGGTAGCGAAGTCGGAGCAGTTCGGCAGCTCGGCCGCGCTCAAGCCGTTAGGCAGCAACCCGGTCGAGCTGGTCAGCAAGGCCGAAGCAGCCGCCTATGCGGAGTATCTCAAGAATTACTCGGAATACTGGCGCCAGTTCTTCGATCCGATCGCGGTCCGCATGGATGAGTTGGATCCGGACACTTGGGAGTTGACCACATTCATATTGCCGCTGCTCGACAGCGACCTGTACAACCAGCTTCGCGATGCACTGACGACCGCGGACAGTGGACTGCGCCTGGAAGTGCCGCAACTCACGCCGACGCCGGTGATGGTTGCGTCCATGAATCTCAGCGATTCCATGCGGCTGAAACTGGCCAAGGGCCTGACCGAAATACTGAAGAAATTTACATCGGTCGATCCCGCCATTTTCGATGCCTTCACTCCGACCGTGCACATTGCGGTTCAGGATTCGACGCCGATTGTCGCTGTTGGCAGCGGAGACATCCTGGGGGTCTTCAGCGAGAAGATGCTGCATATGGAAGGATTCGAGCCGTTTCTGCCGATCCTGATCTCACTCGCGTCACAACCGTCATCGGTGTTCATCGAACTGGCCGAGCCGGAGGTCGTGCTCAAGTTCCTCCGCGACGCGATGTCCGGCCGCAGTAACAGCGGTGAGAGCCAGTTCCACCAGGTCAAGGGCGAGGATGCCTGGATCTACTCGGTAAGCGTCTTTGACATGGTGCAGCTGCATCTGCGGGTCGCAGTCGAGAACGATTATCTCGTCATCAGCAATCTGCCGTGGTCCCCCAAGGCGGCGCAGACGGGCACCGTCACTGAATCGCTGAATGGCGCGCGACT
>JAOUGR010000225.1 GCA_029857655.1 Gammaproteobacteria bacterium
AATTCTGTATGACCCGGATACGAACGATTGTATTGAAACAGGCGTTGCTGGCAGGAGCATCGGTGCTCGTGCTTTCAGGACCGCTCGCGCAGGCCGAAAGTTTTCCATTGCCGGCGCGCGGCAACGACCTGATCGGGGAAATGCGGACGACCGAGACCTCTCAGCACGATACGCTCCTCGACCTCGCGCGCACGCATGGCCTCGGTTACGAAGAAATCGCCAACGCGAATCCCGGCGTGAACATCTGGCTGCCCGGTGCGGGCACCGCGATCGTGCTGCCGAAAGGGCGGCTGCTGCCGCAGGCGCCGCGTGAAGGCATCGTCATCAACCTGCCGGAACACCGGCTCTACTGGTTTCCACCGCCGGTCGCGGGCGAGCAGCCGGTTGTGTGGACGTTTCCGGTCAGCATTGGAAAGATGGACTGGCACACGCCGCTCGGCTCGACCCGTGTGGTGAGTAAAATCAAGGATCCAACGTGGACACCGCCACCATCAGTGCGGGAGGAGCACGCGCGCCACGGCGACATTCTGCCGGCCGTCGTGCCGGCCGGGCCCGACAATCCGCTCGGGCGATTTGCAATGCGGCTCGGAATCCCCGGCGGTGCCTACCTGATTCACGGCACCAATCGCCCGGCGGGGGTCGGCATGCAGGTCACGCATGGCTGCATGAGGCTCTACCCGGAGGACATCGAGCGCCTGTTTGGGATGGTCCCGGTCAACACGCCGGTGCTGATCGTCAATCAGCCCTACAAATGGGGCTGGCACGACGGTGAACTTCTGATCGAAGTGCATCCGCCGCTCAAGGAAGACGCCGTCGAGCCTCCGACGCTGACCGACCTGACGAAGCTGATCGTCGATGCCACGCGCTCGCAGCCGCTCGCGATCGACTGGGGCAGTGCCGAACGGGCCTGGCGCGAGGCGCGCGGCATACCGGCTGCGGTTTCGCTGCGAGGGGCGGGGACCACGGCCAGCGTTTCCGCCGTGGCCCCCTGAAACGGAAAAGCCCCGCAGCGTTGCCGCCGCGGGGCTTTTGATCGTCTGAGTCTGGTGTCGATTACTTCGACATTGACTTCTGGAACATGCGATCCATCTTCGCGCTGTTCGCGTCACAGCACTGCTGTGCGGCCTGCGCCGCAGACAGGGCCTGATTGGCCGAGTTCTGCGCCGAGGTGGCAGCCTGCTGTGCGGCGGCTGCGGCACGGCTCGCGCCATCCGCGGCAGACTTCACGCCGTCCATGTCGCCGGACATCCGGGAGACCTGGGACTTGAGCGAGTCCACTTCCGCCTGCAAGGGCTTCAGATCGGTGCAGCCTGCGCCGAGCGCGATAACGGCGGCAGCGACGCCCACCTTCAGGATATTGATCATGAGATTGTTCTCCAATTTGTTGCATGGAACGTAACAGCCCGCTTTCGCGGTTGCACGGTGGCCGGCGTTCCTTCCCGACCGCACGGTTGACACTGCACATCGTAACTTATCAGCGGATTCCGTTAAAGCACTTATGTCCTGTCGCGGGTGAGCGACAAGGCAATCCCTGTGAGTTACCGGGCGCGCGCATCGCGTGATTCTCTGCATTACGCGCGCGTCAGCAAGTGCGCCTGTTTGCGCTTGCGTTCGTGCGAAGGTCATCGCGATGAGCCGTTGGTCAAATCGGTTTCAGGTTGCGCCCTGCATCGCAGGGGTGTCTGTTCGATACCGCATCGAGTGCATGGATATCCGGCCTTTCATCGTTGCGCGATCGTGAATCGGTTTGGGTTGCTCCTTGCGCAGGGTATGGCCTGGTGTGGATCCCGGGCGGGCAGCTGGAACGAGTGCTTGCCAGCCGCCCCAGCCTGTATATAATCACAGCTACTGGTCATTCATACAGGTGTGCCATGACGGACCTCACGCCCCGCCAGCGCCAGATCCTCGAGTTCATCCAGGAGTCCATTGCCGGCCAGGGAATGCCGCCTACCCGTGCGGAGATCGCCCAGGCGCTCGGCTTCCGTTCCCCCAATGCCGCCGAAGAGCATCTGCGCGCGCTGCAGCGCAAGGGCGCCATTTCCCTGATCGCTGGTGCTTCGCGGGGCATCGTGCTGAAGGACGCTCTGCGCGAGCAACTCGGCCTGCCGCTCATCGGCCGGGTGGCCGCCGGCCGGCCCATCCTGGCCGAGGAACACATCGAAGGCCGCTTCCAGATCGATCCGCAACTGTTCAGCCCGCGCCCGCATTACCTGCTGCGGGTCAGCGGCATGAGCATGCGCGATGTCGGCATTCTCGATGGCGACCTGGTCGCCGTGCACCGCTCACCCGATGTCCGCAACCGGCAGATCATCGTGGCGCGGCTGGAAAACGAAGTGACGGTCAAACGTTATCGCCAGGAAGGCACGGTGGTCTGGCTGATGCCGGAAAACCCGGAGTTCGAACCGATCCGCGTCGACCTGCGCAAGCAGTCGCTGACGATCGAAGGCGTGGTGGTTGGCGTTCTGCGGCGCGGCCGGCCGGATGTCATGCAGTGAGCGACGCGCTCGCGGAATTGCTGCGCCACCCGGCGTTGTGGCGCGGCGTGGGCATCGTGGATGCGCCCGCAACCGTGTCGACGGGCTTTCGCCGCCTCGATGAGCGCCTGCCCGGTGGCGGGTGGCCGCTGTCCTCGCTGGTGGAAATACTTGTGCCAGCGGCAGGTGTCGGCGAAATCCGCCTGCTGATCCCGGCGCTTTGCGCGCTGTCCGCCGCGCGAGTGGATAACCCACGCTGGATCGCCTGGCTGGGTCCGCCACACCTGCCTTATGCACCGGCGCTTGCCGATGCCGGGCTCGATCCCTCGCGCACGCTGGTCATCAGGCCGCGTGCCGGGCTTGACCTGTTGTGGGCGATGGAGCAGGCACTGCGTTCCGGCGCCTGCGCTGCCGTGCTCGGCTGGGCGGGTGCGACCAGTGATCAGGCGTTGCGTCGCCTCTCATTGGCGGCCGCCGAGGGACAAAGCATCGGTTTTTTGTTCCGGCCGCCCTGCCATCGCAGCGAGGCCTCGCCCGCGGCGCTCAGGCTCCTGCTCGCGGCGCGTGAAAATGGCCTCGACGTCGAGATCCTGAAGAGCCGCGGCGGCGTCCCTTCGCTCATCGACAGCCTGTCGATCCACTGAGGCATCCCGGATGTCCGAAGGGCATCCGGCAACGACAGCGCCGGTACCGGCAGAACTGCGGCGGGCACCGGGTCCGACAGCCTGTCTGGCTGCGCCCCCGGGCGATGCGGCCGCGCGCGAATTGTGGCTGGCCGCATATTTCCCCCGGCTGCCGCTGGAAGCCCTGCTGCCAATGGCGGGCGATGCGCGTGCGGCGGGCGTCATCGAGGCAAGTGATCCACGCCATTGCCTGCTCGCGTGCAGCGACCGGGCGGTGCGCCAGGGCGTTGCCGTCGGCATGGGGCTCAATGCAGCCCTCGTCCTTGCGCCCGGACTCAAGCTGCACGAACGCCGGCCGGCTGCGGAAGCCGCATTGCTGGACCGCCTGGCGCGCTGGGTGCTGCAGTTCACGCCCGTCGTCAGCATCGAGCCGCCCGCTGCGCTCCTCGCGGAAGTGCGGGGCAGTCTCGGCCTGTTCGGCGGCGCCATCGCGCTTTGCCGCCGTGCCGAGGCCGGTCTGCGGGCCCGCGGCCTGCGGGCGAACGTGGCGCTCGCGCCGACGCCGCGTGGTGCCCTGTGGCTCGCGCGGGCCGGAATCAGGATCGCGGCGGTCCGCGCCGACGCAATGCCCGGGCTCGCAGCGCAACTGCCGCTCGCCTGCCTGGAGTGGCCGGCGGATGTCATCGGCACACTGGCCAGGCTCGGCATCCGTAACGTCGCGGACCTCGTGCGCCTGCCGCGTGATGGATTCGCACGACGCTTCGGGCAGGCACGGCTGGACGAACTGGACGAGGGTCTCGGGCGGCGGCGCCAGCCACGCCGCCGGCACGTGGTGCCGGAGCGCTTCGACGAACGGCTGGAGCTGCCGGTGGAAGCCGGATCCACGGCCCAACTGGAGCCGGCCGCGGAACAGCTGCTCGCAGCACTCGGCGCATTCC
>JAOUGR010000227.1 GCA_029857655.1 Gammaproteobacteria bacterium
CAAGCTCGCCGTGAAGAAGGGTTCCGGCATCAAGGAAATCGAAGACCTGAAAGGCAAGGCCGTCGGATTGGCGCTGGGCACCACCAACGAGAAGGCGATCCAGTCGACCGCGGAAGCGCTCAAGATCGACATCAAGTACCACATGGTCAAGGACCATCCGCAAGGCTGGTTGGCGCTGGAAACCGGGCGCGTCGACGCCTACGCCAGCGATGACGTGCTGCTTTACGGGCTGATCTCCAAGGCCAAGGATCCGTCCCAATGGGAGGTCGTGGGCCGGTTTCTCAGCTACGATCCCTACAGCTTGATGGTCCGGCGCGACGACTCCGCCATGCGCCTGCTCGGCAACACCGTAATGGCCGACCTGATGCGTTCGGGTGAAATTCAGAAGGTCTACGACAAATGGTTCAACCCGGGCCCGACGAATATCAAGATGCCGATCAGCCCGACGCTCAAGACGGCGTTCGAGATCCAGGCCCTGCCGTACTGAACGACCGACCGGGAGGCGCCAACGCGCCCCCCGGTCTGGTTTTCCGATCGAGGCAGGCGGTGCTGACGCGCGCCGTAAGGCGCGATCCTTCCGGCGATGAAATATAACTGGAACTGGAACGTCGTTCTGTGCCGGTCCGAATGCGCACAACCGTATTTCGACTGGATCCTCTCCGGCCTGGGCTGGACGCTGGTCGTTTCGGTCATGGCCTGGCTCATCGCCTTTTCCGTCGGCTCCGTGGTCGGCGTGGCGAAAACCGCGGAGAATCGCGGCTTGCGGCTGGTGGCCAAGGGATACGTCGAGCTATTCCGGAACATCCCGCTTCTGGTGCAGATGTTTCTGTGGTTCTACGTGGTCCCGGAACTGCTGCCAAAGGTCGCCGGGCACTTCCTCAAGCGTGAATTGCCGCTTCCGGAGTACTGGACGGCCATCGTCTGTCTCGGCCTCTACCACGCGTCGCGCACCGCAGAGCAGGTGCGAGCCGGGATCGAGGCGATCCCCAGAGGCCAAACCCTTGCCGCGCTTGCCCTGGGCCTGACTCGGGGGCAGGTCTACCGCTATGTGCTGCTTCCTGTCAGCTACCGCATCATCGTTCCGCCGCTGACCAGCGACTTCATGGGCATATTCAAGAATTCCTCGGTCGCCTTGACCATCGGCGTTCTGGAACTGACGGCACAAAGCCGGCAGATCGCCGAGTACACGTTCAACATTTTCGAGATATTTACCGTCGCCACCGTTCTTTACATGCTGGTCACCCTCATCGTGGTCACGGTAATGCGTTACGTCGAAAAAAAGGTTCGCATTCCGGGGACCATCGCCATGGGCGGGTCCTGATATGGTTGGCCGCTTTGATTTCACGGTGATTTTCAGCAACCTGGACATTCTGTGGAACGGGATGTTGATCACGCTGCTGCTCACCGTCGTGGCGATTGTCGGCGGCATCCTGCTCGGAACCATTCTGGCGCTGATGCGCTTGTCCAGATTCAAGCTGCCGGCGTACGCGGCTGGCCGTTTCGTGGACGCCTTCAGGGCCACGCCGCTGATCCTGGTCATATTCTGGTTTTACTTTGCGGTGCCCATCGTCACGGGCCGGCCGATCGGCGGTCTCTATTCGGTGCTGATCGCGTTCACGTTGTTCGAGTCGGCTTACTATTGCGAGATCATCCGTGCCGGCATTCAAAGCATTCGCCTGCCCCAGGTCCACGCAGGCCTTGCCCTCGGCCTGACACGTTGGCAAGCAACGCGGCACGTCGTGCTGCCGCAGGCCTTCCGCAATATGGTCCCGCTGCTGTTGACCCAGGCCATCGTGCTGTTCCAGGACACGTCGCTGGTCTACGTGGTCGGCTTGAAGGACTTCCTGACCGCTGCCGATCTTGTGGCAACCCGCGACAATCGGGTGGTTGAGATGTACCTGACCGCCGCCGTTGTCTATTTAGTGATCTGTTCGCTGGGCTCGCTCTGGGTCCGGCGCCTGCAAAGGCAATACGCCATATGATCGAAATCCAGGACGTATCGAAGTGGTTCGGCGATTTTCGCGTGCTTTCCAATTGCTCGACACACGTCGCCAAGGGCGAAGTGGTGGTCATTTGCGGGCCATCGGGATCCGGTAAATCGACGCTGATCAAGTGCATCAACGGTCTGGAGTCGTTCCAGGAAGGCGTCATCACCGTCAACGGCATTTCCGTCGGGGCCGAGGGCACGAACCTGCCGAAACTGCGCGCCTCCATAGGCATGGTGTTCCAGAATTTCGAGCTGTTCCCGCACATGACGATTGCTGAAAACGTTTGCCTGGCGCAGTTGAAAGTGCTGAATCGCAGCCGCGCCGAGGCCGAGGAACGTGCTGCACAACTTCTGAACCGGGTCGGACTGTCCAACCAGGCGGCCAAGCACCCTGCCCAACTATCGGGCGGGCAGCAACAGCGGGTGGCCATCGCCAGGGCGCTGGCCATGGACCCCATTGCCATGCTTTTCGACGAGCCGACTTCGGCTCTTGATCCGGAAATGATCAACGAGGTCCTGGACGTCATGGTTGCCCTTGCCCAGGAAGGCATGACCATGATGGTGGTCACCCACGAAATGGGGTTCGCCCGAAAGGTCGCAGATCGGGTCGTCTTCATGGACGAAGGCCGCATCGAGGAAGACGCCAGGACCGAGGAATTCTTCGGCGCCCCCCGTGGCGAGCGGGCGCAGATGTTTCTGTCCAAGATCCTGAGCCACTAGCCAGCGGCGGGTATTTGCCGCTTCGACGTCAATCGCCCGCCAAGGAAATTCCAGCCCGTGTCGCTCGATCGATTCGCCCGCGCCAGTCTCGCCCATCTGCCGACACCGTTGGAGCCGATGGCCAATCTTTCGCGTTTGCTCGGTGGACCGAACCTCTGGGTCAAGCGGGATGACTGCACGGGCCTCGCGATGGGTGGCAACAAGGCGCGGCAACTCGAGTTCTATTTCGGCGACGCATTGGCCCAAGGCGCCGACACGGTGATCATCACGGGCGCGGTGCAATCGAACTTCGTCCGCCAAACGGCCGCGGCGTGCGCCAAACTCGGTCTGGCCTGCGAAATCCAGCTCGAGCATCGGGTGTCGAACGACACGCGCGAATACGCCGCCTCGGGCAACGTACTTCTGGATCGCCTGCTAGGCGCCAGGATTCATTATCTGCCGGAAGGCGAGGACGAGCAGGCTGCCGACGCGGCGCTGGAAGCGATCGCGGATCGTGTCCGGTCGGAGGGTGGGCGCCCGTACGTCATTCACCTGGCGCCGGGCCATCCACCGCTCGGCGCATTGGGTTACGTCGTCGCGATGGAGGAACTCCTGTCGCAAATGGCCGGGCGGGACCTCGAATTCGACGCGGTCGTGCTACCGACCGGCAGCGCTGCGACGCATGCCGGTACCCTGGTAGGGCTCCGGATTCAGGAGAGTTCAGTCCGGGTGATCGGCGCCTGCGTGCGCCGCGAAAGGAGCCTGCAGGTTCCGCGGGTTCTTCGCCAGGCGCTGGCCACGGCCGAACTTGCAGGCGATCCGGGCATCGTTGCCGAGGATGATGTGGTCGTCTTCGACGACTGGCTTGGACCGGGATACGGACAAGCCACGCCGGAAATGAAGGAGGCCGTCACGCTGGCGGCCCGTCAGGAAGGATTGTTGCTGGATCCCGTTTACACGGGGAAATCCATGGCCGCCCTCATTGGTTTGGCGCGGCGAGGTTATTTCGGCGGCAATGCGAATGTTCTCTATCTTCACACCGGCGGAACGCCGGCGCTCTTCGGCTATTCGTCGATGCTGGAAGACATCTGAGATATTTCGCACACGCACGGCGCATCGTGTTCGTCCACGTGACTGAGGTGACGAACGATTCATTGCCTCACCTCGATTTCTCCGATGTCCCTGGAGAAGCGAACCACGACGCGCGATCCGCAACCGTCGCCGCGGCTCATCGAATTGTCCACGGTTTGCTGAACCGTTGCGCCTGCCGTGCCTTTGGAGGTGATCCATCGACGACCCGGTGACATGGCAATGAGAAGCACGGTTGCACGTGAGTTTTGGT
>JAOUGR010000228.1 GCA_029857655.1 Gammaproteobacteria bacterium
TAGCGCAGGCTCCACGGCGGTCACGGCCAGCGTGTAGTCGAGCACACGTGGCAGGTCGTCCAGAAACCCGGGCTTTCCATCGCGATACCAGAGTCGCGCGAAAATGCCGAGCACCTTGATATGCCGCTGCAGGCCCATGCAGTCGAACCAGCGCAGGAATTGTTCCCGGTCCGCGCCGACATTCAGGCCCAGTTGCTTCGCGCCCTCGCGATAGCGATCGATCCAGCCCTGGATTTTCGCCTGCGGCCAGACGATGTAGCAATCCTTCAACAGCGACACGAGGTCATAGCTGACCGGCCCGCGCACCGCATCCTGGAAATCGAGGATGCCGGGATTGCTGCCCGGGCAGACCATGAGGTTGCGCGAATGATAGTCGCGATGCACCAGCACCACGGGTTGTGCGAGGGCCATCTCAGAGAGCCAATCGAAGGCAGCTTCGATCGCGCGCCGGTCGCCGGAGACGGGCTCAAGGCCCAGATGGCGGCCGATGAACCACTCCGGAAACAACTCCATCTCCCGACGCAGCAGCTGGTGGTCGTAGCGGGGAAGATCAATGGCTCCGGAAGTTCCTCGTGCCTGCAGGTGAAGCAGTGCTTGGATCGCATCTGCATAGAGCGGCTCGGGATCCGCACCCTTCGCAAGCGCCTCCAGGTATTGCAGGCTGCCGAGATCGCTGATCAGGGCAAATCCCTGCTCAAGATCCACAGCGAGAACCTGCGGGACATGGACGCCCGCGCTCGCGAGCAGGCGCGCAATTCGAAGGTAGAGTTCGACGTCCTCCTGCTCCGGCGGCGCGTCCATCGCGATCTGCGTGCCGTCATTGCGGTGGACACGGAAATAGCGACGGAAGCTGGCATCGACCGACGCGGGCGTCACGCACTGCACTGGCGCTCCAGGCAGGCCGTCCAGCCAGCGCTCGAGGCTCTGCAGTCGTTCATCAGCATTCGGAATTGTTGTCATGCGCAGGCGACGGCCGGGGGGCCCGCATTATAGACTTGGTGGACAAACTGAATTCACGGCTATCCCGAACAGCGTGTACCTACGTGCCCTCATCACATTGCTCGCAGCCGCTGCAGTCCTGTCGCAGGCTGCGGCCGAGGACTGCCAATGGCCGGAATCCGGCGATCCTGCGGCGCCATCGGCCGGCGCCGGTGACGCGATCGAGATCGCGAATCCGGACGAACTGCCGATCGAAGTGACGAGTGGCGCCGTCGAACTGACGCGTCAGGGCAATGCGACGCTGAGTGACGGCGTAGTCATGCGTCAGGGCAATCGCCGGCTGAGCGCGCGGTCGGCCTCCTACGATTCCGTAAGCCGCCGCTTCGCGGTCGACGGCGAGGTCGAGTATCAGACGCCGGACCTGCGCCTGAAAGGCAGCAGCGGTTCATGGGGTGCAGATGGCACCGGCCAGTTCAGCGGCACGGAATTCGAGCTGCCGGCACGGCCCGCGCGCGGCACCGCCGCGGAGCTCGGCATGACGCCTGCCGGCGAGCTGAAAATGCGCGAAGTCAGCTTCACCGCCTGCCCGGTCGGGAATAACGACTGGTTCCTGCGCGCCTCCTCGATCGACATCGACCAGCGCAAGCAGCAGGGCAAGGGCCGCAACGTGCGCGTCGAGCTGAAGGGAGTGCCGATCCTCTACGCGCCCGTGATTTCCTTTCCGGTCGGTGACGCGCGCAAGTCCGGATTCTTGTTCCCCTCGCTGGGCACTTCGAACAAGAGCGGCTTCGAATTCGGGGCACCGTATTACTTTAATCTCGCGCCGAACCGCGACCTCACGTTGGCGCCCCAGCTGCTCTCGCGCCGCGGCCTGGGCCTCGAAGGTCAGTTCCGCTACCTGAGCGATCGCAGTCACGGCAGGCTCGGCGCACGATTCCTGCCGGGCGACGACCTGGCCGGGCGCGACCGCAGTCTTGCTTCGCTGTTGCACCAGACCGACTTCACCGACCACCTGCGGCTGGCTGCAAGCATCGAGCACGCGAGCGACAGCCAGTATTTCGAGGACTTCGGACTCGGGCCCGACGGCACGAGCGTGACATTCCTGGATCGTTACCTGAGCCTCGCCTGGCTCGGGCGCGGCTGGCGCCTGGACGGCCGCGTGCAGGATTTCCAGACCATCGACCTGGCGGTCGATCCGCTCGAGCGCCCCTATTCACGGCTGCCGCAGATTTCATTCACCGGCGCATGGCCAGTATTCAGCAGCGGGTTGACCACCAGTCTCGACGCCGAGGCGACCTGGTTCGACCGGGATGAGGGTACGACCGGCCTGCGCGTGGACCTGATGCCGCGTGTCGCGTGGCCGATGCGCGGGCCGGGCTATCACTTCGAACCGAGTGCCGCATATCGACTGACGTCGTACCGGCTGTCTGACCTCGCGCCGGGCGCCGACGACGCGCCCGATCGGCAGGCGCCAATCCTGTCGCTGGACGCGGGGCTCGAATTCGAACGGGTGGCAAACGCCAGGCGCCGGCTGTTGCAGACACTGGAACCGCGGATGCGCTACACCTGGATTCCTTATCGCGACCAGTCCGACCTCCCGATATTCGACACGGCGCTGCCTGACCTCGATTTCGTGCAGCTGTTCCGCGCCAATCGCTACGTCGGCGCGGACCGGCTGGGTGACGCCAACGAACTCGCGGTCGGTGTTACATCGCGTCTCGTCCACGCCGACAGCGGCCAACAGTACCTGTCGGCGACGATCGGTCAGCGCTTCTATTTCGAGCGCCCGCGCGTCGTATTGCCCGGCGAATCAGTGGAAACGCGCCATGCGTCGAACCTGGTCGGCGAAATCGAGATGACCGCGTACCGCAACTGGAGCGCAAGACTCGCGATGGAGTGGGATTACGACGCTTCCAACACCCCGCTCGGACAGGCCAGCATCCAGTACCGGCCACGCCGCGACGCTGTCGTCAATATCGGCTATCGATACCGTGAGGGCATCCTGGAGCAATGGGATGCATCAGCTGCCTGGCGGCTGTCGCCCAACTGGCAGCTGTTCGTACGCCAGGTTTATTCGTTGCGCGATAACACGTCGATTGACCGGTTCGCAGGCTTTGAATACGGCAGCTGCTGCTGGCGGATCCGGCTGGTCGGGCGGCACTATGTCTCCAACCGCACCGGCGAAAGCGACACCTCTGTGCTGCTGCAACTGGAACTCAAGGGCCTTTCGTCGGTCGGATCCAGCGACGATACTTTCCTGCGGCGGGGCATTCGTGGATACTCCCCCGACCCTGCCGGCCCCTTACCCTGACCCGGGCGCGCCATGAGCCGAGTTTTGATCAGCCTGCTTGCCGCCCTGATGCTCTCGGGGGTCGCCCACGCCCAGACGCGCGAGCTGTCCGCGAGCGGCGTACCGCTGGATCGCGTCGTGGCGATCGTCAATGAGGGCATCGTGCTGCAGAGCCAGCTTGACACCCAGATTGCGCTGATCATGGACCGGCTGCGCGACCAGAAAGCCCAGCTGCCGCCGGGCGATGTGGTCCGCCAGCAGGTGCTCGAGCGGCTGGTGCTGCAGGAAATCCAGTACCAGCGCGCCCAGCGCCTGGGCGTGCGCGTTTCGGATGAGATCCTGAATGAGGCGCTACGCGACGTCGCACAACGCAATGGTCTGCCATTCGAGCAGATGCCGATGGCGCTGGCATCCCAGGGCGTGGATTACGCGGCGTACCGCGACGACATGCGCCGCGAGATTTCGATCTCGATGCTGCGCCAACGCGATGTGGTCCCGCGCATCTATGTGTCACCGCGTGAACTCGAGCAGGCCCTGCATCGCCAGTCTCAGCAGGTCGACGAAAACGCCGAATTCGACGTCTCGCACATACTGCTTTCGTTGCCGGAATCCGCGACCGCCGAGCAGATGGCGCTGGTCGAAAAACTCGCGATGGAAATCCAGGCGCGCGCGAATTCGGGCGACGATTTCGGGCAGCTCGCGCTGGCCTATTCGCAGGCCCAGTCTGCCCTCGAGCGCGGCAAGCTCGGCTGGCGGCGCCTGAATCAGCTGCCGCAGTTCATTGCTGACCTCGTCGT
>JAOUGR010000008.1 GCA_029857655.1 Gammaproteobacteria bacterium
GCGGGACCACTTGCGGTCAACAACCTGGTGCTGGCCGGCATGCAGCTGACCAACACGATCATGGCGGGGAGACAGGGCCCCGAACCGCTCGCAGGGGTGGCGGTCGGGGGCAGTTACTACCTGATTTTCTGGCTGTTCGGTCTCGGCATCCTGATGTCGATCTCGCCGATCGTCGCGCACGCCTACGGAGCCGGACGCGACCGCGAAGTCGGCCGGCATTTCCGGCAGGGGTTGTGGCTTTCACAGATGCTGGCCGTGCCCCTGGTCGGCGGGCTGCTGTGCGTCGTGCCGGTGCTCGGCTGGTTTGGCACCGATGCGCGGGCGATTCCACACGCGGCTGGCTATGTCTACGCCATGTGTTTCGGGATGCCGGCGATGCTTGCCTTTCTTGCGCACCGCTACGCCAGCGAAGGCATCGGCTGGACGCGGCCCGTGATGTACACGGCGCTGATCGGCCTGTCGGTCAATTTCGCGGGCAACTGGCTGTTCACGCGGGGCAGTTTCGGCATCCCGTCATTTGGCGCGACCGGCTGCGGCATCGCGACCGCGCTTGCTTACTGGTCAATGCTCGCGACCATGCATCTCTACCAGCGCCGGCACGCGATTTACGCGCGCTTTGAGTTGTTCGAGCGCTTCGAACGACCGGAGCCACGGGCACTGCGTGAAATTCTGGCGCTTGGCCTGCCGATCGCCGGATCGGTAGTGTCCGAAGGGGGCCTGTTCGCGGTTGCGGCGCTCCTGATGAGCACGCTCGGAACCGAGATCGTCGCGGCCCACCAGATCGCGATCAACTACGCCTCGCTGATGTTCATGATCCCGCTGTCGCTGCACTCAGCGACGACGATCCATGTCGGGCATCTGGCGGGTCGCCATGACATTGCCGCTGCACGCCGCGCCGGCTGGGCCGGCATCGCGATGTGCGGCATGATCATGGCGCTGTCGTCGCTGGTTATCCTCGCGGCGCGGCACGGCATCGCCGCGGCCTATACCTCGGATCCAGAAGTGCGCGCGCTGGCGGCGGGGCTGCTGCTGTTCGTTGCGATCTTCCAGATACCCGACGGCCTTCAGGTCGGCGCGGCCGGCGCGCTGCGCGGCTTCAAGGACGCGAAGGTGCCGATGGCGCTGAATTTCTCGGCCTACTGGATGATCGGCTTTCCCGCGGCGTGGTGGTTCGGCATCCACCTGGGGGTGGGCCCGGCCGGCATCTGGTCGGGGCTGATCGCAGGGCTCTTCACCTGTGCGGTGTTGCTGACCTGGCGATATGAACGCACGTCGCGGCGTGCATTTGCTGCTCAGATCTCCATCATGTAATGCCGGTCGCAACCGCTGTGGCCGCCCGTGCCCAGTGGCCCGCCCAGTGGCTTGAATCCCGTTTTCGCATAAAGCCGTTTCGCTGCGTCCATGCCGGTCAGCGTTTCCAGATAGCAGCGCCGGTAGCCGCGCTCGCGTGCAGCGTCCAGGCAATGGCGCAGCAGGCGCGCACCAATGCCGCGCCCGCGCAGCGCCGGCAGGAAATACATCTTGCGCAGCTCGCAGATGTCCTCGTCCGCGCCGGCGAGCGGCGCGATGCCGCCGCCGCCCAGCACACGGCCGGCCTGCTCCACGACGAAAAACGCAGCGCGTGGCGCGGGGTAGTACGCGCTCATCGCATCCACTTCGGGGTCATTGATGGAGTAGCCGGGCCCGCACGCGCCGAAACTCGTCATGACCTCGCGGATGATCGCGGCCATGGCGGGGTCGTCGGCCGGCCGGATCGGCCGGATCAGCGGATCAGTCGTCCCGCTCTGAATAGTAGCCATGGGTCAGCGTTTCGACATCGACCAGCAGGCCGTCCTCGAACTTGAGCCTTCGCATCAGCTTGTTCGGGCCAAGGTTGTAGGTCCAGTACTCGATCGGAACCGGCTCCGGCTCGAGTGAACTGTAAAAAGGCCTGCCCCGGTACCAGCGCACACGCCGCTGCAGGATTTCATGGCGGCGGATATCGGTGGGTGGCCCGCACAGCGCGGCAACCTTGTCGGTGCTGTCGCCATCGCTGACGAGGCGCGTGCCGCAGCGGAATGAATCCGCGCCCGCGCCCTGGGCCCAGAGCACGGCAATGGCAAGCGTAATGATTGCGGATAATTTCCTCATGACCCCAACATGCCCCCGGGCGGGTGAACGCCGGCTGAAGGTGGCGTTTCCCGCCCAATGTAGCGCCAGCCTGTCCCCGGACCAAGCCTGCCCATTGGACCGGGTTCTCCCGACTTGCGTTCGCTGCGGCCAGCCGCAGAATGGCCCGACCGATGCCCAGCAGACGCAGAGACACCCGATTCGAAAGCCAGCTCTCCGGGCTGATCAATGCCCGCGAACGGGATGTCCTGAAAGGAGGCCTGAAGGGCGTCGAGCGCGAGGCGCTGCGCGTCACCCCGGATGGCCACATCGCGAAATCGGGGCACCCGCAGGCCCTGGGCTCTGCGCTGACCAATCCTCACATCACGACCGATTATTCCGA
This sequence comes from Gammaproteobacteria bacterium, assembly GCA_029857655.1. Taxonomy (GTDB): domain Bacteria; phylum Pseudomonadota; class Gammaproteobacteria; order Steroidobacterales; family Steroidobacteraceae; genus SCUD01. The sequence continues at coordinate 2,492 of JAOUGR010000008.1, forward strand.
GGCGCTGATCGAGCTCGTCACGCCGCCGTTCGCCGAAACCTGGGAATTGCAGCAGTATCTCTGCGACATCCATCAGTTCGTTTACCGGTACATCGGCGACGAATTGCTGTGGGTCACCAGCATGCCGTGCGTGCTGGGCGGCGATGCCGAGATACCGATCGCGCAATACGGCAGTTCCAACATCGGGCGCATGAAGCACGTGTACCGGGTCGGCCTGGGGCTGCGCTACGGGCGCGTGATGCAGGCGATTTCGGGCGTGCACTTCAACTATTCGTTTCCGGAACAACTCTGGCCCGTGCTGCAGCATGTCCGCCAATCGAAGCTGACCGGCCAGCCCTTCATGGACGAGTCCTACTTCGCGTTACTGCGGAACTACCGGCGCTTCGGCTGGCTGATCCTCTACCTGTTCGGCGTCTCGCCGGCGGTCTGCCGTTCATTCTTCGCGGGACGCGCACCGTCCCCGGAACTCGAGGCACGCGGTCGCGGCACGCTGATCGCACCCCATGCGACATCGCTGCGCATGAGCGACCTTGGCTACCGCAACAAGAACCAGGCGGGCGTCCATGTTTCGGTCAACTCGCTGCAGGAATACGTCCGCGACCTGTCGCGCCTGATCTCAACGCCGCATCCCGAGTACCAGGCACACGGCGTCGAGGTCGACGGCGAGTGGCGCCAGCTCAATGCCAACCTGCTGCAGATCGAGAATGAGTACTACAGCTTCATCCGGCCCAAGCGCGTTGCGCACTCCGGCGAACGGCCGACCAGCGCCCTCATGCGCGCCGGCGTCCAGTACGTGGAGATGCGCTCGCTCGATGTCGGCGCTTTCGATCCTGTCGGTGTCAACCAGCGCAAACTGTGCTTCCTCGAGGCGTTTGCGGCGCTCTGCCTGCTGCGCGACAGCGCACCGCTGTCGGCGGAAGAATCAGCGCATTACGAAGACAATCACGTGCTGGTTGCCAGTCGCGGCCGTGAGCCCGGCCTCGTGCTGTGGTCCGAACCGCGCCCCCTTGCGCTCGCCGACTGGGCGGCCGAGATACTCGACCAGATGCAGGGCATCTGCGAGCTGCTGGACACCGGCGACGATGCGAAACCGTATGCCAATGCGCTCGCGCTTCAGCGCGCCAAGCTCGCGGATCCCTCGCAGCTGCCGTCCGCGCGGCTGCTCGATGAACTGAACCGCCAGGGCGTATCGTTCTTCGAGCTGGCGCTCGGCATGTCGCGGATGCAGCGAGACTATTTCCGGGACCTGTACCAGCCGAACGAACGGCGCCTGGCCGAATTGCGAACCGAGGCCGGAGACTCGCTGGCGGAACAGCGCTCGGTCGAAGCGGCTGACAAGCTGCCATTCGGGGCTTTCGTCGAGCGCTACATGGCCGGCAATCTGGTTTAATATATTCAAGACCAATCAGGTACTTACGCGAAGCTTCTAGGAAATCCCCTGACGCTGCAGGTTTTCAGTCCGTATACTTCTCTTGCACTGCACGCGCACCCTCTTCGGCGCTGCAAGCGGGGATGCGAAGCACATGGAACGAACAAAGGACGCGCTCGCCGCGCTCTTGAAGCGCGGCAAATTGCAGGAAGCTGCGAACGACGCGGTGATCGACAAGCCCAGCCCCGCGCATGGCTGGGATCCTTTCGAGATCTGGCGCACGCGTGTCAGGGACGCCCGCGAACAGGACTCCGCGGACGGCAACAAGACCGCGGATTGACCGCCTAGCCCATGCCGCAGGAAACGCTGGCCGCGTCACCGGCGGCAGAGCAATTGCGGCGCGGCCACGCTTGGCTGCGTTTCCGGTCGGTGCTCGAATCCAGCTACCGCCAGGACCAGTTCCGCCACGGCCTGTTCTACCTTCGGGCAAGTCTCGGCATCGGTGCGCTGGTGGTCGCGGTGTTCGCGCTGCTCGATCGGTTCGTCCTGCACATTGTCCATGAACCACTGGTCGAGCTCGTGCGCTATGCCGTGCTTCTGCCGGCGATCGTGCTGGCGCTGACCGTGACCTTCCTGCGGGACGGCAGCCGGCTGTACCGCCCGGTCGTGTCCTTCCTCGCTCCCTTCGGATTGGTAGCCATCGTCGCGCTGGTGCTGAGCGCCTGGGAAAACGGCCAGGACCAGGCGTTTACAGCGCTGATCCTGGCCACGATGTTCGTGTATTTCCTGATAGGCCTGCCGTTCATGGCGGGCCTCGTGACCAACCTGATCGCGGCCGCCGCATATCTGGGTGGAGCGCTCCTGCTGGCCATGCCCGGGCAGGAACTGACCTACAACATATTTATGCTCGTGCTTGCGATCGCAGTCGGTGCGACTACCGCATATAACGTGGAGCACACAAGGCGCACGGCCTGGCTCGAATCGAAAGTGCTGGACGAAGCGGCGCTACGCGACGGCTTGACCGGCATCTACAACCGGCGCCGGTTCGACGAGCATCTCGCCCAGGTCTGGAAGGATGGCGTGCGCGAACACCGGCCCATTGCACTGCTGATGGCGGATATCGATCATTTCAAGGCATTCAATGACCGTTATGGGCACCAGGCCGGGGACGAGGCGATGAAATCGGTCGCCGTGGTTCTGACGCGATTTGCGCGCCGGCCGCTTGATCTTGTCGCGCGTTATGGTGGTGAGGAATTCGCGATCGTGCTGTTTGACACGACGCAGGAGCACGCCGCGCAGGTCGCGGAACAACTGCTTGAAGAGGTCCGGGGCCTCGGCATCCCGCACCATGATTCGAGTGCCGCGGCGGTGTTGACCATCAGTATCGGAATCGCCTGCGTGCTGCCAGTCGCGAGAAGAAGCAGTGCGGGGCTTCTGCAACTGGCCGATCAGGCGCTTTATGGCGCAAAGGATGCCGGGCGCAACCGGTCACAGTTGCTCCATGAAGAGTACGAGCATATGAAGACCGGCTATTTCCGGCGGCACATGCCGGACAGCAAGGCAGGTCAGTAGATCGCGACCTCGCGCCGGCCGCGCGAATCGCGCGCTGCCCTGAACATACCCTCGGTGTTGAATTCCATCGACAGTTCGCCATTGCGATCGACGACGATGACACCACCGTCCCCGCCGATCTCCTTCAGCATGACCTGCACGACATCACGCGCCGCATCGGCCGCTCCTGCGCCGGTCAGCCGGACCCGCGCGCAGATCTCGTGCGCGACGACGGCGCGCATGAAGTACTCGCCGCTGCCGGTGGCGGAGACCGCGCAGGAGGCATTGTCCGCATAGGTACCGGCGCCGATGATCGGCGAATCACCGATGCGGCCCCAACGTTTGTTGGTCATGCCGCCGGTCGAGGTCGCGGCGGCCAGGTTGCCCTGGCGATCGCGCGCGACGGCGCCGACGGTGCTGAAGAATCCGATGTCCTCGTCGGCTGAGGCCAGCTTGTCGTTGCGCCGGGCGTCTTCGAGCTGCTTCCAGCGCCGCTCGGTGTAGAAGTAGCTGCCCGGCACCAGCTTGACGCCCTGTGCCAGTGCGAACTCCTCGGCGCCTTCGCCGGTCAGCAGCACGTGGGACGTGCGGTCCATGACCATGCGCGCGAGGTCGATCGGGTTCCTGACATGGCGCACGCCCGCGACTGCGCCGGCCTTGAGGGTAGCGCCGTCCATGATGGCGGCGTCGAGTTCGTTGATGCCGGCGTGACTGAACACCGCGCCAAGTCCGGCATTGAACAGCGGCGAATCCTCGAGGATACGCACCGCTGCTGCGGTTGCGTCGAGACTGGTCCCGCCACCCTCCAGTACCGCATAGCCGGCGTCGAGCGCGCGCTCGAGATCGGCGCGGTACGCGCGTTCATTCTCCTCGGTCATCGTGGCGCGGCTGATCACGCCGGCGCCGCCATGAATTGCGATGGAAATCATCGGGTCGTCTCCGTCGGCGGCCACCGCAGCTGCCGCAATTGCAAGGCAGGCCCACAGTGCGATGGCGATTCGGGCGCGCATGCTTGATATTATCCGTGAATTCCGCGGGAGGAGACACCTAATGATGCGTGGGAGCCATGCGCTCGTCCTTTTCGCGGCAGTCGCGATGACCGCCTGCGGTGCTGACGGCAAGGCCCTGCTTGGCACACTGGAACGCGACCGGGTCGAACTGGTCGCCGAGGCGCAGGAACCCATCATCGAGGTAGCGATCCACGAAGGCGATGCCGTCACGGAAGGCCAGCTTCTGCTGCGGCTTGATCCCGCAGCGGTCGATTCGCGCCTTGCGCAGGCGCGTGCAGCAATGAATCAGGCAGAGCGGCGTCAGGCGGAGCTGGTTGCCGGGGCGCGCCGTGAACAGGTGCGCGAGGCACGCGCACTCGCCGAGGGCGCCGCGTCGCAGGCCGCAGCTGCGGCAGGCGAATTCGGGCGCATCGAGAAGCTGGTCACCGACGGTATGCTGCCGGCGAGCGAGCTGGACCGCCAGCGCGGGTTGCGCGATGGAACAGCCGCTGACGAACGCGCTGCGAAAGAGCGTCTCGCGGAACTCGAACGCGGCACGCGCAGTGAAGTGGTTGAGCAGGCCGCTGCCGCCCTTGCCGGCGCGCGCGCCCAGGTCGCGGAACTCGAACTCTCGCTCGCGCGCCACACGGTGCGCGCGCCGCGTGCCGGTGTCGTCGACGCACTACCTTATGAACTGGGCGAACGCCCGCCGCGCGGCGCGCCGGTTGCCGTGCTGCTCGCGGTGGGGCAGCCTTATGCGCGGGTCTTCATTCCCGAGCCGCAACGCGCCTCGCTGCGGGCGGGGAGCCCTGCAATCGTGCGAATCGACGGCTCGAATCGTGACTGGCGCGGTGAACTGCGTTACGTCTCGTCCGATGCCGCCTTCACCCCTTATTACGCGCTCAACGAGCGCGACCGCAGCCGTTTGTCGTTCCTCGCGGAAGTTGTATTGACGGAGCCTGAGGCCGGGGATCTCCCGACCGGTATGCCGGTTGCAGTGACGATGCTGGAAGCCCAGGCGGGGCCGTGACGGTTGCGATTTCCGCGCGCGGCCTGACGCGCCGATTCGGTTCGGTAATCGCTGTGGATGACATTGCCCTCGACGTGCCGCGGGCGCAGATCTACGGTTTTCTCGGCCCCAACGGTTCCGGCAAGTCGACCACGATCCGGATGTTATGCGGCCTGCTCGTACCCACCAGGGGTACGGTCAACGTACTCGGCTATGAAGTGCCGCGCGAGGCCGAGACGCTGCGCCGCAAGCTCGGCTATATGACCCAGCGCTTCTCGCTGTGGGACGACTTGAGCGTCACCGAAAACCTGGACTTCATGTGCCGCATCTACGGGCTCGACAAGGCGACCCGGCGCGCCCGCATGGAAGACCGGATCCGCGACTACGATCTTGCTTCACATGCCAACCAGCGCGCCGGGACCCTGAGCGGTGGTGAGCGACAGCGCCTCGCGCTCGCCGCGGCGACGCTCCACGACCCGGAACTCCTGCTGCTCGACGAGCCGACCAGTGCTGTCGATCCGCAGAATCGCCGCGATTTCTGGGAAAACCTGTTCGCGCTGGTGGCAGCCGGCACGACCATCCTGGTCTCGACCCACTACATGGACGAGGCCGAGCGCTGCCACCGGCTCGCGATCCTGGATCATGGCCGAATCGCCGCCGAAGGCGAGCCGAAGCAGCTTGCGCGCGACATCGATGCGACGGTGATCGAGATCGAGTGCGCAGATCTCACGGCTGTCCGGCGCGTGCTGGCCACGGTGCCGGCGGTCAGGAGCGTTGCGCAGCTCGGCAACCGCCTGCACGTGCTGGTACATCGCGACGCGGTCGATCCGGACCGCGAGCTTCGCGCATTACTCGCCGGCCCGTGCGCAGATGCGCGCGTCGAGCGCGTCGGCGCGACGCTGGAGGACGTATTCGTCGCCGCTACGCTATTGCGCCGGCAGGATGTGGAGCGCGCCGCGTGATCTGGTTCGATCGCATGTTTGCGGTCGCGGCCAAGGAAGCCAGGCAGCTCACGCGCGACCGCGTCACCTTCGGGATGATCATCGGCGTGCCGGTGATCCAGATGCTGCTGTTCGGCTATGCGATCAACTTCGACGTGCGCGACGTGGACGCGGCCGTGTTGGACCAGTCGCGCACCTCGCTGTCGAGGCAATTGGTCGGCGACCTGCAGGCGACCCAGGTCTTGCACGTCGTACGTGAGGCCGACAGCGAGAGGGAATTGCAGGATTTGATGCAGCGCGGAGACGCGAGAGTGGGCATCGTCATCGTCGCAGATCTCGAGCGGCGTCTTTTCGAAGGCGACCGGCCGGCGGTGCAGCTCCTGGTAGACGGCAGCCAGCCTTCGCTTGAAAACATCGCGCAGGGCCTGAGTTCGATGCCCGTGCTGCAACGCGCGGGGGCGGGCGCCACCGGCGCGCGTCCCTTCGAAATTCGCACCGAGTACAACCCGGAGCGCCGCACGGCCGTGCAGATCGTGCCTGCGCTGATCGGCACGATCCTGACGATGACCATGGTGATATTCACATCGGGCGCGATCGTTCGCGAGCGCGAACGCGGCAACCTGGAGCTCCTGATCACGACGCCGGTCACGCGCAGCCAGCTGCTGGCCGGCAAGCTGCTGCCTTACGTGATCATCGGCCTGATCCAGACGACGCTGATCCTCGCCGTTGGGCGCTTCCTGTTCGGCGTGCCGATGATCGGCAGTTTTCTCGACCTGTACCTCGGGGCGCTCGTCTTCATCGCCGCGGCGCTCGCCCTCGGCCTTTTCATTTCGACCCTTGCGCAGACCCAGTTCCAGGCCTTCCAGATGGCCTTCGTGACCATGCTGCCCTCGATCCTGCTCTCGGGATTCATGTTCCCGTTCGAGGGCATGCCCAGGTTTGCGCAGGCCATCGCCCAGGTGCTGCCGCTGACCCATTTCAACGAGATCATCCGCGGGATCACGCTGCGTGGGGCGACACTCGCCGACATGCATGTCCCATTGCTGAAACTGGTGATATTCCTGGTCGTGATGTTCTCCCTGGCGGCTGCCCGCTTCCGCAAGCGCTTGGATTGATTCACGAAATCGGCGCAGCGCCGCCCCGGGACCTGGCCGGGCAGGGGCCCAAATGGTACCGATTTGGCTGCCGTGCTATTCTCCGCGCCGATCGCAGCCTGTTCACCCTGCATTTTCAAGCGCTTGAAAGCGCCCCGGTGCATCGTCTACAGCCAGCGATCAGGTGACAGGAGCTGTTCGAAGGTTCGCCCTTGCAAGGCCTACGCCCGCCAGACGATCCCGACCGTGTTTCCTGCCGTGTAGTGAATGGCCGCTTCCGTCCATCGGTTTGATGGCGGGCCGCAGCCCATTGTTAATGAAAAGTGAGACTTTGAGTCATGAAGATCTACGTTGGAAACTTGCCTTTTTCGGCGACCGAAACACAGGTTCGCGACCTGTTCGCCGCTCACGGCACGGTCGAGTCCGTTGCGCTGCCGTCCGATCGTGAGACCGGTCGTCCGCGCGGCTTTGGCTTCGTTGAAATGCCGCAGGCCGAGGCCGCAAAGGCCATCGAGGCACTGAACGGCTTCTCGTTGGGCGGTCGTCAGCTGCGCGTCAATGAAGCGCAGGATCGTCCGCGCGGTGCCGGCGGCGGTGGCCGTCCGGGTGGTGGCGGTCGTCCGGGCGGTGGCGGTGGCTTCCGTTCGGGTGGCGGCGGTGGTGGTGGCGGCGGCGGCGGCGGTGGTGGCCGCTGGTAAGGCTCCACTTTCTCTGCTGATGAAAGGCCCGCTTCGGCGGGCCTTTCTTTGGAACCTGCGAACCTGCGACCCGGCATCAGATTGATCCATGGCTTTCCGCCGATTGAGCGGCGCGGCGCGCGCGTGCTGGTGCTCGGCAGCATGCCGGGTGTCGCATCGCTGACCGCCGGCGAGTATTACGCACACCCGCGCAACCAGTTCTGGCGCATTGCCAGCGAGATCTACGGTTTCGATGTTGCAGCTTCCTATCGGCGCCGCACCCAGGCGCTCAGTCTCGCGGGAGTTGCGCTGTGGGACGTGCTCGCAAGCTGCGCGCGTCCCGGCAGCCTCGATTCGGACATCGATGAGCACTCCATCGTCGTGAATCCCTTCGCGGAATTCCTGGATAGGCAGCGGGATATCCAGCGTGTCTGCTTCAATGGCCGCAAGGCGGAGAGCAGCTGGCGGCGCTATGTGCAAGGCGGGTTGCCGCCGGGACGCAAACTCGAATATCGCTCGCTGCCCTCGACCAGCCCGGCATACGCCGGGATGAGTTATCTTCTGAAACTGCGGATCTGGCGGAGCGCAATGAAGTGTTGAATCGCAGGCAGCTCCTGCAGGGTATCGGCGCCGCGGCGGCATCCGGAGCCTTCAGCACGCGACTGCTGGCGCAGGCAGCCCCGGTCGAAGTCATCGTCATCGGCGCTGGCGGCGCGGGTCTCGCGGCGGCGAAGGAATTGCTCGCCGCGGGAATCGGGGTGCTGGTGCTCGAGGCGCGCGACCGCATCGGCGGCCGCGCATTCACCGACACCAGCATGGGCGTCGCGTGGGACCGTGGCTGTTCCTGGCTGCACGCATCTGACGTCAATCCCTGGGTTGCCTACGCGCGCAAGAATGATTTCGAGCTGATTGCCGATCGTTTCCCGCGCCATGTCTTTGACGGGTCGCGACGCCTTGGCGGCGCAGAAACGGCGGGTCTCCGCGCAGTCAGGGAACGCATCGCGCGCGAGCTCGCGGAGGCCGGCCGCCGCGGACTCGACATTCCCGCCGAAGCGGCATTGACGCAGGCGACGCTGGCGGATCCCTGGTACCCGATGGCCGAGCCCGGCATGACGTCCTGGGAGGGAATCGAACCCGCCAATTTCTCGACGCTGGACCAGTACCAGTTCGTCGAAAAAGGCGACGACCTGATGATTCCGCGCGGCTATGGCGCCCTGCTTGCGCACTATGCAAGGGACATCGCCGTGCGGCTGCGCACGCCGGTTTCGCGGATTCGCTGGACGGCACGCGGCGTCACCGCGGAAGCGGGCGCGGGGGCATTCACCGCGCGCGTGGCGATCGTCGCCCTGCCATCGGCGGTCATTGCAGACGGCGCCGTGATTTTTTCGCCGCATCTGCCGGCTGAAGTGCTGCAGGCCCACCATGACCTGCCGCTCGGACTGATGAACAAGGTGGCGTTGCGTTTCAAGCGCAATGTGTTCCCAGCGGAGCGCACGGAATTCTGGCGGCTTTGCCGTAATGACGGGCGTGGCATGGACTACCTGACGCGGCACTGGGACAACAATGTCAGCATCGGATTTTGCGCCGGCCGTTTGGCGCAGGAAATCGAGGCGGCGGGCGAGGCCGCGTCGATCGATCACGCGCTCACGGAACTGACGGCAATGCTGGGCAGCGACCTGCGCCGCCAGTTCGACCGCGGCGCGGCCACCGCCTGGGCAACCGACCCATTCGCGCGCGGTTCCTATTCGCACTGCCTGCCGGGGCGCTTTGGTGCGCGTGCAATCCTGACGCGACCCGTAGGCGGCCGTATCGTTTTTGCTGGCGAGCACACCGAGCAGACAGCCTACGGCACGCTGCACGGTGCACACATGTCTGGTCTTCGCGCCGCCCGTGAAGCCCGTCGCCTGCTAGCGGGCAAGGCCTGATGAGTTTCGTGCTCTATGACTATCTGGCGTCGGGCAACGGCTACAAATGCCGCCTGGTGATGAAGGCGCTTGGCATGCCCTATGAATTGAAGGAGATGGATATCGTCGCCGGGGAGACGCGGACTGCCAAATATCTCGCGATCAACCCGAATGGCAAGATCCCGGTCCTCATGGTGCCGGGCCGCGGTCCCATCGCGGAGAGTCACGCGATCATTTCCTATCTCGCAGAAGGTTCCGGGCTGATTCCCAGCGATCCCTATGAACGCGCGCTGATGTGGCAGTGGATGTGCTTCGAGCAGTACCAGCTCGAGCCCGCGATCGGCACGGTGCGTTTCTGGCTCACGTCGCTGAAGAAATCTCCGGCCGACTTCGGCGAGCACTACCAGGAACGCTTTCAGCGCGGCACTGATGCGCTCGCCGTGCTCGAGCACGAACTGACCGGCAGGCGCTGGCTGGTCGGCGACCGGGTGACGCTCGCGGACATCGCTCTGTTCGCCTACACGCATGTCGCGGGCGAGGCGGGCTACCGGCTCGTGGACTATCCCGCGATCAGCGCCTGGATCGCGAACTTAAGGACTTTGCCCTGGTATGCGCCGATCACTGAAGCCTGACGGAGCAATTTCGATGGAACAAAATGACATTGCGCGCATCATCGAGCTGCTGGAACGGATCCGTGACAACCAGATGACGCATCTCGCGCGCCAGGCCGAAGTGCTGGCGTTGCAGAAGGAGCAGTTCGAGATCGTGCGTCGTCAGGCCGAGCGGGCGGAGCGGCTGCAGGATCGTGCCGAGGAACTCCAGGCGCGCGGCATGGGTATCATGAAAACGGCGCGCCGTTCGATCGCAATCGTGTTGCCGGTGGTGATCCTGCTGATCATCTATCTGAGCTGGCTGCTATTCCGCTAGAAAATTCCCCGTCCCGCCGCCAGGCCTTCCTGTTCTGGCTGAAGCTCGGCTTCATTTCGTTCGGCGGACCGGCAGGCCAGATCGCGATCATGCACCGCGAGATCGTCGAGCGGCGACGCTGGGTTGCCGATCAGCCATTCATGCATGCGCTGAATTTCTGCATGCTGCTGCCCGGCCCCGAGGCCCTGCAGCTTGCCATTTATCTCGGCTGGAGGCTGCATGGAGGGGCGGGCGGTGTCATCGCCGGCCTGTGCTTCATCGTGCCCGCAATCGTGCTGTTGCTCGGCCTGTCTTTCGCCTATGCGATATATGGGCAGGTGCCCGCAGTCGCCGCCCTGCTGTTCGGGTTGAAGGCGACAGTCGTGGCGCTGATCGTGCATGCGCTGATCCGCGTCGGTCTGCGCGCGCTCTCTGCGCCAGTGCACTGGGTGATAGCGCCCGCGGCATTTGCGGCCATGGCCTGGAATCTGGCGCCATTCCCGCTGCTGTTGCTGGCGGCTGCGCTGCTGGGTGGCCTGATGCGTCGCGAAGCCGTACCGGTTGCCGCCAGCCGCATCGATTTTGCGTGGCGCAGCCTGCTGACCGGTGTGCTGCTCTGGGCGCTGCCCGCCGTATTGCTGCTGGTCGCGACGGGGCCGGATTCGATATATTCGCAGGTGTACGGATTTTTCACGACGGCCGCGCTCGTGACATTCGGCGGCGCCTACGCCGTGCTCGCCTTTGTGGTGCAGCAGGTGGTCGAGGTCTACGGCTGGCTGACACCGGCCGAGACGGTGGCGGGCCTCGCGCTCGCGGAGACGACACCGGGGCCGCTCATCATCGTGCTGCAGTTCGTGGGATTCATGGCGGGCTGGAATACGCCGGGTGCAGCCAACCCTGCCGTAACCGCGACGGCAACCGCGCTGCTCACGGGCTGGGCGACATTCCTGCCTTCCTTCGTGCTGATCCTGGTCGGCGCACCCTACGTCGAAAGGCTGACCGCGAATCCCCGGCTGGCCGGTGCGCTTGCGGGCGTGACGGCTGCGGTCGTCGGGGTGATCGCGAATCTTGCGGTCGTATTCGCCGGCGCCGTGATCTTTCCGGCAGGACTTGCATCGCCGCACTGGCCGGCGCTCGCAATTGCATTCATCGCGTTGCTGCTGCTGGAGAGAACCCGGGTGGACGTGCTGTGGGTCATCGCTGGCGGTGCCCTGGCGGGATTTCTGGTAGGTTTCTTCCCATGAAATACCTCCACACGATGGTGCGCGTCACCGATCTCGACCAGTCGCTCGATTTCTACTGCAAGAAGCTCGGACTCGTGGAACTCGACCGCCACGTCAGTGAACGCGGCCGCTTCACGCTCGTGTTCCTCTCGGCGCCTGGCAATGACGAAGCACAGGTCGAGCTGACCTGGAACTGGGATCCGGAGCCTTACACAATGGGCCGCGCCTTCGGCCATCTCGCCTATGAGGTGGACGACATTTACGCGCTGTGCGCGAAACTCCAGGCCGCCGGTGTCACGATCAACCGGCCGCCGCGCGACGGACACATGGCCTTCGTGCGCTCGCCGGACAATGTCTCGATCGAATTGCTGCAGAAGGGCGAATCGCTGCCGTCCCGCGAGCCCTGGGCGTCGATGCCGAACACCGGAGTCTGGTGAGACTCAGCCCGCGATGTAGCGCTTGAGATCATCGATCTCGTGGCGCTGTTCGTCGATGACGGTCTTGACGCAGTCGCCGATCGAGATCACGCCGATCAGCTTGCCCTCCTCGACCACCGGCAGGTGACGGATGCGCTTATCGGTCATCAGCTTCATGCAGTCACCGACGCTGTTCTGCGGCCCGACCTGTATGACAGGCGCGCTCATGATCGTGGCCACCGTCGTTTCCTTCGAGTTGCGGCCCATCAGGACCACCTTTCGCGCGTAATCGCGTTCCGAGACGATGCCGACCAGCTGGCCGCCGGAGAGCACTGGCAATGCGCCGACGAAGTGATCGGCCATCAACTGGATTGCGGTGAGCACCGGATCTTCAGTGTTCACAGTGTGGATACCGGACGGTTTTCCATCGAGTAGCTGGCGAACGGTCCGCATGGTCTTCTCCCCGTCGCAGTTCCGTCCGTGAATCTTACCCCGGCTCAGCCTGTTTTGCGCGCGTTCCAGGCCGCGAGCAGCCGGTTTTCCTGCTCGACCGACAGCCCCGAGCGAAGCTCGGCCTGCCGTTCGGCAGGGCGGGTCACGTGCCAGGCGAGCGTGTCGCGCACCGTGTCGTCAAGAGAACGGCTGGTGAGGCCTTCGGCCACCGAGCGCTTGATGCCGGTCAGCGAGGCACCTGCCTCTTCGCCGCGCATCGGAGACCACGGCGCGAAGTTCATCTCTTCCGCTTTTAGCACCGAAGGAAGGAAGTCCTCGTCGATCCAGACCGCGCGCACATCGGCACCGGAAATCCGTCTGCTCGAGTCGATCAGCCCGCCCATCGTGATCGCACCCGGGGGCGTGACGGCATTGAAAAAACCGTCGACGCGGCGTTCGACGAGATCCAGCATGAAGCGCGCCAGGTCGCGCACATCGATGACCTGGATCGGATCGGCCTGCGTGCCCGGCACCACCATGTCGCCACCGCGCGCAACACGCACGGGCCAGTAGGTGAAGCGGTCGGTGGGGTCCAGCGGCCCGACGATGTAGCCGGGACGCACGATCGAGGAGCCCGGGCCGAATGCCTGGCGCACGTAATCTTCGCAGAGCGCCTTCATCGGACCGTAGCTTTCATTCGTGATTTGCTCCTCGTCGGGATTCGCGAGCACGCCGCGCGGCGAGGATTCGTCATTGGGCGCGACAAAGCTCGCATAGGCCGAGATGCTCGAGATGTAGAGGCAGTAACCGGTGTTTGGCGCGAGCAGGTCGGCGGACATCCTGACGAACTTCGGGATGTAGCCCGTGTTGTCGATGACCGCGTCCCACTGG
>JAOUGR010000229.1 GCA_029857655.1 Gammaproteobacteria bacterium
TGCGCATCGCCAGTTCACCCGCCTCGGAAGCGAGCGTCGCGGCCTTTGATGCCAGCCTCGAGACCAGGCCGCAGCGATAAGCTTCGGCGGCGTCGATCCTGTCGCCGGTCAGCAACAGATCCAGCGCCTTGCCGAGACCGACGATTCTCGGCAGGCGCTGCGTACCGCCACCGCCGGGAATCAGTCCGAGCCCGGTCTCCGGTAGCGCGAACACCGCATCCGGCGAAGCGATCCGCAGATCGCAGGCGAGCGCAAGCTCCAGCCCGCCGCCAAGGCAATAGCCGTGGATTGCCGCAATCACGGGTTTGCTGATGCGATCGAACGACTCAATCCAGCTGCAGCGATCCTGCGGCCCGTGTGCGGCCTTTGGACTTTCGCCCTTCCGCTTTTCCTTCAGGTCTGCGCCAGCGCAGAAGCCGCGGGGACCGGCGCCGCGTAGCAGGATGACGCGGATTTCCGGGTCCTCGTCGAACGCGCGCAGTGCGGCGGGCAAGTCTTGGCGCACCGCGTCGTTGATTGCGTTGATCGACTCGGGCCGGTTGAGCGTGATCCACCCGACCTTGTCCTGCCGCTCGAGCAGAACCGCGCCGCTACCCGGATTGTCCATCTCTGTCACTCGATTGTGGACGGGCAAACCGGCACGCAGCCCAATCAGGGCTGCGTGCCGCTCACGAGGCGGATTCAGAATTTCTGCATGACCCGCAAGCCGTAGGTCCGCGGCGGACGCGTTGTCGTGTACGTCCACAGGCCCGCGAATGTCCGGCTGGTGCCCACGTCATAAGCCTGCGACCATGAATCTTCTTCAGTGAGGTTCAAACCCCACAGGCTGATCATGGTGTTGTCGCGTTGGTAGTTGATTGACGCGTCCACAATGTTCTGCGACGGGTTGTGACCCTGCGGCGAGTTGTAGAACGTCAACTCCAGATCATCGATGTAATGCCAGCTGGCCTGCACCCACATCTGGCCACCGAGCGCCGGCCATTCGTAACTCGGCGTCACCGTCGCAGTGAGCTCCGGGGCGCGACGCAGCTTCAGGTAGCTGATGTCCACGACGTCGTCCGGATCCGGGGTCGTGGTGTCCAGCTCGGTGAACTTCGTATACTCGGAATCGAGCAGGCCCAGCGTGAAGGCCAGCGTCCATCCGCTCGCCGGCATCATCAGCAAGTCAATTTCGAGTCCCTTGATCTCGGCGGTCGATGCATTGAACACGATCGTCTGCTGGCCGGTGCCCTGCGTGGCCGGAACGCTTTGTTCCTCCTGCTTGTCCTTGTACTTCATCAAGTAGGCGGAGGCGTTCAGGCGCAGGCGGTTGTCCAGCCACTCGGATTTGATGCCCACTTCGTAGTTGTCGACCGTCTCGGGGTCATAGGGTGTCGAAGCTGCTTCATACGAGTTTGGCCGGCCGGAGAAACCACCGGCACGGAAACCCTTGGAGTAAAGACCGAAAACCATCAGGTCCGGTGAATACCGGTAGCGCAGGCTCGCCTTGGGCGTGAACTCGCTCCATTTCTTCTTGAACGGATTGCTGAGACTGCCCTCGGTTGCGAGCTGCGGCATTTGCGGGTCGATCAATCCGCTGTCCTTCTTGTCCTTCGTATAGCGCCCGCCGAGTGTCAGCGTCCAGGCATCAGAGAACTGATAGTCGGCCTCCAGGAAACCCGCATACGACTCGGTGTGCTGGGCCACTGTCTGCGGAACCGACAGGACGAAGCAGGGCTCGTGCGGTTCTCCTGGCGGCGGAGCCGGGCACGTCCAGAAACCGATCGCGTCGCCGAAGCCGATGTAACTCAGCAGGTCGATCCGGTAGTTCGACTTCCAGTAGTACGCGCCCACGGTGTAGGAAAGCGGGCTGTCCGTGACATGCGTGAGCCGGAGTTCATGGCTGAATTGTCCGTAGGTTGCCGGCCGGTCCGTGTGATACAGCGTCAGCGGTGTACCGTCCCAGTCCTGGGTCACTCCCTCGTTGGTTTCGAAGTCACCGAACAGGTAATCGAGCCGGTACCCCGGGGCAACGTCCCAGCGGGCATTGAAGACATGCATGTCAGAATTGAAGAAGGCGTTCCTGCCGGGTTCGTCCTGCAGCACGTCATAGCGGTCGCCGGATTGCGGCGTCGTCAGGCTCGGGGCGCACTGGCCGTAGTAGAAACAGAACAGCTGGTCGGGCTGCGCGATGTTCTGAACGGTATTGGAGTCCTGATCCTGTTCATTCCTGTCGTAGCGATAGTAGAACTCCAGGTTTTCGGTCGGCCGCCAGACGACTGACGGGCTGATGGAAAAGAAATCCTGCTGGCCCGTCTCCGTCCCCAGCGTGAGGTTGTCGAAATAGCCATCGCGATCGTTAATCGCACTCGCAAGCTTGAAAGACAGCTGGTTACCCACGGGAACGTTGACGTACGCTTCAAGCCGCTTTTCGTTGTAGTTGCCGTAGCCGGCAAGGATTCTGCCACCCAACTCTGAACCCGGCTTCTGGCGCGTGATATTGACGACGCCGGCAATGGAATTGCGCCCAAACAGCGTGCCCTGCGGGCCGCGCAGGATTTCAACGCTCTGCAAGTCGAGCGCTTTGACCATCGCCCCTGAATTCACGCCGATGAACACGCCGTCCACGACGACGCCCGCAGTCGGATCGAAGTTCTTCTCGACATCCGTCGTACCGACGCCGCGGATCGAAATCGCCGCCGGGCTGCCCGGGCCCTGTTGCAGGTCGTCAATGATGACGTTTGGCGCAGCGTTCGCGAAATCCTGCAAGTCCTTGTCGAAGCGGCGATCCAGTTCCTGGGCGCTTACCGCGATCACGGCCGCGCCGACATCCTGCAGGTTTTCCTCGCGCTTGCGCGCGGTCACCACCACTTCCTCCAGCGATGACTGCTGGGCAATGGCCAGATCGGCCGCCGTCAGGCCAGCCAGCATCATCGTTGCAGTGGCAGCCCATTGCAGATTCACTGATTGCTTGCGCATTCCCCCTCCCTGAGTTGACCGGAGGCCCGGTAACTCGCCGTGGCAGGCAGGTAACATCGTGCTCAGCATCGCTATCTCTGTTCCGGACTGACGCGAACCCCGCTCTGGTCCGGCACAACGTGCCTGCACGATGTTACTGGTCAACACACTGTTTTTTCGTGCAAAAATACTCGCATACGATAATACTAGTTGTCAACCAACAATGATTTGCAGTGCAGGTTCAGGAAGATCATGGAGAAGAAACGCCACGACGCCGCAAGCTCCCCAGGCAAGCCCGCGGTGCGCCGCCGGCAGGCGGAACGGTCGGCCTTGTCGGACCGGCGTCTGACCGAGGCCGCGATCGAACTGCTGGTCAAGTCGGGTATTCAGGGCACCACGCTGCAGGCCGTGGGCCAGAGGGCCGGCTATAGCCGTGCGCTCGCGACGCATCGCTTTGGCTCGAAGGCCGGGCTGTTCAGCCGGGTGTTGAGGACCGCGACTGCGGACTGGCTCGGGCGGATGCAGAAAGCGGTAGGGACAAAGGTCGGTGCCGACGCCTTGTGTGCCGCGACCGACGCGACGGAGACCTTCATACGCGAACGCCCCAACGAGGTTCGCGCCATGTATTTGCTGTGGTTTCAGAGTATCGATCCCTCGGCGGAATATCACCCCAACATTCTCAACGTGCACCGGGCACAGCGGCGAGACGTCGAGAACTGGATCCGCGCGGCGCAAAAAGCCGGACGGCTCGACCTCCGCGTCAATCCCCGCCGGGTGGCGGAGCAGTATTGCGCTTCCATGGCAGGCATCGTCTACCAGTGGCTGGTGAATCCCGAGATGCCGCTGATCCTCATGTATCGCCAACTCAAGGCGAACCTTCGCGAACAGCTGGAGGCCCGAGGCGACTCGCGTTTGCAGGCACTCACGCAATGAGTGCGTCCAGTGACGCGATCCGGCGTCTGATGAATGAGTACTGCTTTCGCGTAGATGCGGGTGATCTCGCGGGCTTTGCCGCGCTGTTTGCGCATGGAACCTGGTCCGTGCGGGGTGACCCGGCGGGCGCCGCAACCGGCGCCGCTGCG
>JAOUGR010000230.1 GCA_029857655.1 Gammaproteobacteria bacterium
TACCTGGTCCGCCGTTCCTTCGTCTGCCTCGGCTTCGCGATACACGTCCCGAACGAACCAGATGAGCGCAATGAAGCTCGTGACCGTGATCACTACAATCCAGCCGGCCCAGAATTGCGACGGCATGTCAGCCATGTGGGTCCTCGTCCTCGAGCGGAATCCGCGAAGCCGCGTCGAGCTGCCGACGCGTGGAGCGCAGCGAGAGCCAGACAATCACCGCGATCATGAATGCCATCACCAGCATGTCGCCCAAGAAGATCAGCAGCGTCATGGCTGCGGCTCCGCGTGCATGCTGCGGCCCAGCGATTGCAGGTAGGCGGTTACGGCATCGAGTTCGGTCATGCCCTCGAGTTGCACCGGCGCGGCGGCGATATCCTCGTTGGTGTAGGGATGGCCGAGCATCTGCAGCGCGCGCATGCGGGCCGCGATTGAGCGGCCGTGATCGGCGTCGCGCTGCGCGAGCCAGGGATAGGCCGGCATGATCGAAGCCGGCACGACCGCACGCGGATCCAGCAGGTGCAAGTGGTGCCAGGCGTCGCTGTACTTGCCGCCGACCCGCGCGAGGTCGGGGCCGGTGCGCTTGGACCCCCAGAGGAACGGCCGGTCATAGGCGAATTCGCCTGTCCGCGAGTAGGGTCCGTAGCGCTTGACCTCCGCCAGCAGCGGGCGCACCTGCTGCGTGTGGCAGGTGCTGCAGGACTCGCGGATATAGATGTCGCGGCCCTCGAGTTCCAGCGGTGAATAAACCGCGAGACCGGCGGACGGCGCGCCATGGGCGTCATCGAGCACGATCGGCAGGACCTGCACCAGACCGCCGATCGACGACACGACCAGGATGCCGAAGATCAGCAGCCCGGAATGCCGCTCGAGGCGCTTGTGCAGCGACAGGAAGTTCACTTGAGCCCCCTCGCCGCCGGTACTGCCGGCGGCGCGATTTCGACGGTGCGGCGTCCGGCAAATGTGCGCATCAGGTTGAAGGCCATCAGCACTGCACCCGCAAGGAACAGCAGGCCGCCGATGAACCGCAACAGGTAGTAGGGTTTCATCGCGGCCATCACGTCATTGAAGCTGAAACGGACTTCTCCAAGTTCGTCGAGGGAGAGCCACAGTACGCCCTGCGACACGCCGGCGCCCCACATCGCAAGGACGTAGAGGAGCACACCCGCGAGCGCCAGCCAGAAATGAATATTCGCCATCCGTGCGCTGTAAAGCTGCGTTCCGGCCAGGCGCGGCACCAGGAAGTAGAACGTGCCGAATGTAATCAGCGCGTTCCAGCCGAGCGCGCCGGAATGGACATGACCGATGGTCCACTCGGTGAAGTGGCTGAACACATTGACGCTCTTGATGGCGAGCATCGGGCCCTCGAAGGTCGCAAGGCCGTAGAAAGCCAGCGAGAGCACGATGAACTTGAGCGCGGGATCGCTGCGCAATTTCTTGGCCGCGGCGCTGACCGTCATGATGCCGTTCACCATGGTCGCCCAGGACGGCGCCAGCAGGATCAGGCTCATGACCATGCCCAGCGATTGCACCCACTCCGGAATCGAGTGGTAATGCAGGTGATGCGGACCTGCCCAGATGTAGGTGTAGACAAAGGCCCAGAAAGCGACGATCGAGAGACGATAGCTCCAGATCGGCTGCTCCGCCTGCTTCGGCAGGAAGTAGTAAAGCATCCCCAGGAAACCGCCGGTCAGCAGGAATCCGACCGCGTTGTGTCCGTACCACCACTGCACGATGGCGTCCTGCGAACCGGCGAACAGTGAGTACGATTTTCCGATTGTCGCGGGCACCGCGAGGCTGTTGACGATGTGCAGCATCGCCACGACGATGATCAGGGCACCGTAGAACCAGTTCGAGATGTAGATCGCCTCCATCCTGCGGCGCGCAATGGTGCCGAAGAACACGACGCCGAAGGATACCCAAGCCACCGCAATCGCGAGGTCGAATGGCCATTCAAGCTCCGCATATTCCTTGCCGGCATTCCAGCCGGCCATGACGGAGACCCCGCCGAGCACGATCGTTAGTTGCCAGGCGTAGAACACGAACCAGGCGAGGCCCGGCGCGAACAACCGCACATGCGACGTGCGTTGCACGCTGTAGAACGCGGTTGCGATGAGCCCGGAGACACCGAAGCCGAACAGCACCAGCGTCGTGTGCAGCGTGCGTAGGCGCCCGAATGACAATCCGGGCAAGCCGAAGTCGATTGTAGGCCACACGAGTTCGGCGGCCACATACACGCCGGCCAGCATGCCGAGGACCGCCCACAGGACGGAGCAGCCCGTGAATGCCGTGACGATCCGGTCTTCGTATTTCATGGCGTCAGTAGCCGATCAGCGGGCCGAGCCCGCTGCCCCATAGCGCGACCGTGACGCCGAGCAGGCTGACGGCCGCAACCAGCAGGTAGGCGATCAATGCGGAAGCCATCAGCATGCCGCGATTGGGCCCGGTCTGGAGCACCACCGGCAGGCCGCGATAAAGCAGGTACATGCTCCAGATCAGCGTGGGCACCAGCACGAGGACATTGATGAATGCGTGGGGATAAAGGTGAATGACGCTGCCCACGGCAAGCGGCGCACCGACGATCGCCATCAGCGCAAAGCAGCGCCCGAGCGACTGGCTGGCATCGTAGGTAATGGCCATCCAGCGTGCGATCACCGCGCTGCTGAGAAATCCAAGCAGCAGAGCGGCGAAATACGCAGCGCTGATCGCGAGCACCATGTGCTGCGGCAGGAATACCGGTTCGACGCCCAGTCGCCAGCCGAAATTCATGGTGCCGATGTATGCGAACAGCGGCGGCAGCACGCCGATCCACAGCGCAAAACCAAAGAACACCTTCGCTGCGGACGGCTCGTTGACAGCCAGTGCATCGAATACGGCCTTTGGCCGGAACAGCACCGTTGCCAGCGAAAAAATCGAGAATTTTACGGGCATCGCCGCCTCACATCAGGCAATCTGCGTCATTCATGGTTTCAACTCCCCTATGATATTTTAGGTACCCGTGGTCTGTCACCGGAATGACACGGATCATATGCTGAGGAGTGTGCGGATTGAATGAAACGGGCAACACGCAGCGCGGACTCTATCCACCGGTCGAACCGCACCGTCACGGACATCTGGCGGTAGGCAACGGCCACGAAATCTACTGGGAAGAATGCGGCAATCCCTCGGGCAAGCCGGCGGTTTTCCTGCACGGCGGTCCCGGCGCCGGATGCGATACGCGCGCGCGAAGGTTCTTCGACCCGGCACGCTACCGCATCGTGCTGTTCGACCAGCGTGGCTGCGGCCGCAGCCGGCCGCACGCGAGTCTCGAGAACAACACGACCTGGGACCTGGTCACCGATCTCGAGCGGTTGCGCGAACACGTCGGCATCGCGCGCTGGCAGGTGTTCGGCGGATCATGGGGATCGACGCTTGCACTTGCCTACGCGGAGGCGCACCCAGAGCGCGTCACTGAGCTCGTATTGCGCGGCATCTTCCTGTTGCGAAAGAGCGAACTCGACTGGTTCTACCAGCAGGGCGCCAGCGCGATATTTCCGGACCGATGGGAGGCCTACGTCTCACCCATCTCCTTGAGCGAGCGCGACGACCTGATGAACGCGTATCACCGCCGCCTGACCGGGACTGACCGCGCCGCCGCCATCGCCGCCGCGCGCGCGTGGGCGGTCTGGGAGGGATCAACCAGCTTCCTGCTGACCGATGACGAAAATGTCCGCAAATGGGGCGAGGACGAGTTCGCACTCGCAGTTGCGCGCATCGAATGCCACTACTTCGTGAATCGCGGGTTCCTGCGAGGCGAAAGCCAGTTGCTGGACGATGTCGGCCGCATCCGTCATATCCCGGCGGTGATCGTGCAGGGCCGCTACGACGTCGTGTGCCCGATCACGACGGCCTGGGACCTGCATCGCGCCTGGCCCGAGGCGGATTTCCGCGTCGTCGCCGATGCCGGGCATTCGGCCCTGGAGGCCGGCATCACCGACCAGCTGGTGCAGGCAACGGATCGATTTGCGGG
>JAOUGR010000009.1 GCA_029857655.1 Gammaproteobacteria bacterium
AGCCCTTTCTCGAGCACCCAGGCGCCGTACCTGGAGGCGTTGGAAGAGCGCTTCCTGTCCGACCCCGCGTCGCTGTCAGCCGAGTGGCGGCGGTTTTTCGAAAGTCTCGGCCCGTACCCGGCCAGACTCGCGCCAACACCGCCGCGACGCTTTCCCGAAGCGAGCGCCACACGCATGCCGGTTGGTCACACAGACGCCGAGAAGCAGGCAGCGGTTTCTCGATTGATCCAGATCTATGCGAATCGCGGGCACCTGATCGCGGATATCGATCCACTGGGGATGCTGGAACGCCCGGTACCGCGCGTACTCGAGTTGTCCTATTTCGGGCTGAGTGACGCCGATCTGGAAACCGAGTTCTACACGGCCAGCCGCTCGAATGCCGTAGAAGCGCAGATGAAGCTGCGCGAAATCCTCGCGCAGCTGCGGCGGATCTACGGCGGCCACATTGGCGCCGAGTTTGCCCATGTTTCGCGCAGCGAGGAGAGGCTCTGGTTGCAGGATCGCTTTCAGGAAGGGCGCTTGACTCATCGCCTCACGAAGGAGGAGCAGTTGAAACTGCTATGGCAGTTGTCCGCCGCCGAAGGGCTTGAGCGCTACCTCCACACGAAATACGTCGGGCAAAAACGATTTTCGCTCGAAGGCGGCGAGTCGCTGATACCGCTGCTCGATGACCTCGTGCAGTGTTGCGGAGCCTCGGGTGTCGAGGACATCGTCATCGGCATGGCGCATCGTGGACGCCTGAATGTGCTCGTGAATGTGCTCGGCAAGGCACCGTCTTCGCTATTCTCGGAATTCGAGGGCCACGTTGACCTCGCGGTGCTCAAGGGTTCCGGCGACGTCAAGTATCACAAGGGATTCTCCGCCGACCTGCGCACGGCGCGTGGCAATGTCCATGTCGTCCTGGCCTTCAATCCCTCGCACCTGGAGGTCGTCGATTCCGTCGTCGAGGGTTCGGTGCGCTCGCGGCAGGAGCGGCGTGGCGATGGCTCGGGCGCCACAGTCGTGCCCGTGCTGATCCACGGAGATGCGGCGTTCGCGGGGCAAGGTGTCGTGATGGAGACGCTCCAGCTGTCGCAGGCGAGAGGATTTGGCACGGGTGGGACAATCCATATCATCATCAACAACCAGATCGGGTTCACGACCAGTGACCCGCAGGACGCACGCTCGACGCTTTACTGCAGCGACGTCGCCAAGATGATCGAGGCGCCGATTTTTCACGTCAACGCCGACGACCCCGAGGCTGTGGTATTCGTTGCCCGGCTTGCACTCGACTACCGCATGAAATTCCGCAAGGACATCGTCATCGAACTGGTCTGCTACCGCCGCCACGGGCACAACGAGGCGGACGAACCTGCGGCGACCCAGCCACTGATGTACCAGCGGATTCGCCAGCATCCCACTGCGCGCCAGATCTATGGACGCCGGCTCGAGGAGGATGAAATCCTCGCCGAGGGTCAGGCCGCGGAGATGGTTGAGGAATACCGCCGCGGTCTCGATGAGGGCCGGCCACAGACGCGCGCCTTCGCCGGCACGACGGGCAATCGCCATACGGTCGACTGGAGCCGCCATGCTGGCGCGGACTGGTCGGAAAAGCCGCGAACCACGGTTGATCCGGGACGGTTGCAGACACTTGCTGAAAGCCTGACCCGCATGCCGGAAGGTTTCACGCTGCATCCGCGCGTCGCACGCATCAACGACGACCGCAAGCGCATGTACGCGGGCGAGCAGCCGCTCGACTGGGGCGCCGCGGAGATCATGGCTTATGCGGCGTTGCTCACCGAGGGCCACCGCATCCGGCTGACTGGCCAGGATTCCGCGCGCGGCACTTTCTTCCACCGCCACGCAGTGCTGCATGACCAGGCGAGTGGACGAACCCATGTGCCGCTTGCAAACCTCGACGCGCAGCAGGCGCAGTTCCGGGTGACGGATTCGACGCTGTCGGAGGAAGCAGTACTCGGCTTCGAATACGGGTTTTCAACGACGGACCCGGATACCCTTGTGATCTGGGAGGGCCAGTTCGGCGACTTCGCCAATGGCGCACAGGTGATCATCGACCAGTTCATCACGTCGGGCGAAGCCAAGTGGGAGCGCCTGTCTGGCATCACGCTGTTCCTGCCGCACGGTTATGAAGGGCAGGGGCCGGAGCACAGCTCAGGGCGCCTGGAACGCTTCCTGCAGCTCTCGGCTGAAATGAACTGCCAGGTCTGCGTGCCCTCGACACCCGCGCAGATGTTTCACCTGTTGCGGCGGCAGATGCTGAGGGCGCTGCGCAAGCCGCTGATCGTGATGACGCCGAAGAGCCTGCTGCGCCACAAGCATTCGACTTCGACGATGACCGATCTCGCCGAGGGCTACTTTCACACGGTCATCGACGAACGTGATCCGATGCCGCCCGCCCAGGTCAGGCGGCTCGTCTTCTGCAGCGGCAAGGTCTACTACGACCTGCTGGATCAACGGCGCACGGAAAAGTTGAGCGATGTTGCATTGATCCGGATCGAGCAGCTCTATCCGTTCCCGGTCGACGAGTACCAGGCCATGATCGAGCGCTACTCCGGCGCGCGGGAGGTGGTCTGGTGCCAGGAGGAACCGCAGAACCAGGGCGCCTGGTACCAGATCCGCCACCGCCTGCAGGCGAGCCTCGGACCGACCCATTCCCTGAGCTATGCTGGGCGCGAAAGCGCCGCTGCGCCGGCGACTGGTGTTTACGCGCTGCATATCGAAGAACAACAGGCGCTGGTCCAGGCTGCTTTGCGCGAGACTGGACAGCAGGCCGCCGGTACGAGCAGGAAAAGTTCATGACCACTGAAGTCCGCGTTCCCCAGCTGCCTGAATCCGTCGCGGATGCGACGCTGGTTATCTGGCACAAGAAAGCCGGCGATCCAGTGACCCGGGACGAGAATCTTGCCGACCTCGAGACCGACAAGGTCGTCCTCGAGCTGCCAGCACCCGTTACAGGAGTGCTCGCCGCCCTGAAGAAGGATGCCGGTGCGACGGTGGGCAGCGGCGAGCTGCTGGCCATCATCGAAGAATCCGCAGCCACGCACCAGGCCGCGACCCCGGCCAGGAAACCGGCCGCGGCGCCAGCGAAGCCCGCGTCTACAAAGCCCGCGCCGCCGAAATCTGCGCCTGCGAAGAAGGAGGACGCGTCCGGCAAGCTTTCCCCGGCCGCCAAGCGCCTCGTCGAGGAGAACAAGCTGGTGGCGGGCGAGATTTCCGGCAGCGGCCGCGACGGCAGGATTACGAAAGGCGACGTGGCCCAGCATCTGGATGCGGGGAGGCCTGCTTTCCGGCCTCCCGGCGCACGTGCCGATCAACGCGTGCCGATGTCCAGGCTGCGCGCGCGCATTGCCGAGCGCCTGGTCCAGGCCCAGAAGACCCAGGCACTGCTGACGACATTCAACGAGATCGACATGCAGGCGCTGTCGGCCATCCGCTCGCGCTACAAGGATGCCTTTGAAAAGCGTCATGGGGTGCGCCTCGGGTTCATGTCGTTTTTCGTCAAGGCCTGCATCGAGGCGCTGCGGCGCTCTCCCGTGGTCAACGCTTCCGTGGAAGGCGACGACATCGTCTACCATGAATATTACGACATCGGTGTCGCCGTCTCGACCGATCGCGGGCTGATCGTCCCGATCCTGCGCGATGCGGAACGGATGGACTTTGCCGAGCTCGAGAAGGGCATCATTGGATTCGCGGAGCGCGCGCGCGATGGCACGATCACGCTTGACGAACTGACGGGAGGCACATTCTCGATCACGAATGGCGGCGTATTCGGCTCGCTGCTGTCCACGCCCATCGTCAATGCGCCGCAGAGCGCCATCCTTGGCATGCACAGGATCCAGCAGCGACCGGTCGCCGTGGACGGGCAGGTCGTCGTGCGACCGATGATGTATGTCGCTTTGACCTACGATCACCGCATCATTGATGGCCGCGAAGCGGTCCAGTTCCTGGTCGCAGTGAAGGAAGTGCTGGAGGACCCCGCACGGTTACTGTTGCAGGTTTAAAAGAGAGGGGGGACATGGCCGACAATTTCGACGTCATCGTCATCGGCGGCGGTCCGGCGGGCTACCCGGCCGCGATACGGGCCGGCCAGAACAAGCTGACGGTCGCCTGCATCGACGAATGGAAGAATCGTGATGGCAGCCAGGCATTCGGCGGCACCTGTCTGAACGCCGGGTGCATTCCGTCCAAGGCCCTGCTCGAATCGTCGGAGATCTTTCACCGTGCGTTGCATGAATTTGCGACTCACGGCCTGAAGCTGGGAGATGTCGGCTTCGATGTGGCAGCGATGCAGAAGCGCAAGGATTCGATCGTGCGGCAGAGCACGCTGGGCATCCTGTCGCTGTTCAAGGCCGCGGGTGTCACGCCATTCACCGGGCACGGCCGCCTGTTGGCGGGCCGCAAGGTCGAAGTCACGGGGCACGACGGTGCCAAGCGCACATTGCAGGCACTGCATGTCGTGCTCGCCACGGGATCGGAGCCCACGCCGCTGCGCGGGGCCGCATTCGACGGCAAGGGCATCGTCGATTCCTGGGGCGCTCTCGAGTTCACCGAAGTGCCGAAACGCCTGTGCGTCATCGGCGCCGGCGTCATCGGGCTTGAACTGGGGAGCGTCTGGCGCAGGCTTGGCGCAGAGACCGTGATACTCGAGGCCCTCGAGCAGTTCCTGCCGATGGCGGACGGCCAGGTTGCGAAAGAGGCTTCCCGTCATTTCAAGAAGCAGGGCCTCGATATTCGCCTTGGCGCCGAAGTTTCCGGCGCCGAGAGCCGCACGGACGGCGTACATGTCAGTTTTTCTGACGCGAAGGGCCCGCAGTCGATCGTCGTGGACCGACTGGTCGTTGCGATCGGTCGCCGGCCGTTCACCACCGGACTGCTCGGCGAGGGATCGGGCGTGACGCTGGACGAGCGCGGGTTCATCGCGGTCGATGATCACTGCCGGACCGGCGCGCCGGATGTCTGGGCGGTGGGCGATTGCGTACGTGGCCCGATGCTCGCGCACAAGGGCAAGGAGGAGGGTGTCACCGTTGCCGACCGGATTGCGGGTCTGTACGGCGAAGTCAACTACCGGACCATTCCATCGGTCATTTATACGGCGCCGGAAATCGCCTGGGTCGGGCAGACCGAGGAGCAGGTCAAGTCGGCCGGCCGGCCCTACAAGACCGGGAGTTTCCCGTTCGCGGCGAGTGGCCGCGCACGCGCGATGGAGGCTGGCGCCGGCTTTTGCAAGATCGTCGCGGATGCCGCCAGCGACGAAATCCTAGGCATCCACATCATCGGGCCGATGGCCGGCGAGTTGATCGCTGAAGCCGTGCTTGCCATGGAGTACTCTGCCAGCATCGAGGACCTGCAGCGCACCATCCACGCGCATCCGACGCTTTCGGAAGCCATGCACGAAGCGGCCCTGGCCGCCGACAAGCGCGCGATCGACATACCGAATCGCTGAGCGCCCCTAGACACGGCGCCGGGCGCTGATCACGCTCGGCAGCGCGGTCAGGCGCGCGAGCAGGCGCGCAAGTTCGTCCAGTCCCGGGACCGAAATCCTGAGCGACAGGTCGGCGCTTCCTTCCGCAGCATCGGTGCGTGTTGTCAGGCGCTCGATGTTGACCTTCTCGTCCGCAAGCAATGTGCTTACATCGCGCACCAGTCCGCGTCGATCCATTGCATGAATGACAACATCAACCGGGAATCGCGTGACGCGCGATTTCCCCCATTCGACCTGCAGCAGGCGCTCAGGGGCACGCGCCGCAATGCGCGCGAGGCTCGCACAGCCGGAACGATGGATCGTCACGCCGCGCCCGACCGTGACATATCCGGTGACCGGCTCCGGCGGCAGCGGATTGCAGCAACGCGCATAGACGGACATCAGGTCGCCGACCCCTTCGATTTCGACAGCGGCGGCCGCGTCCCGGCGCACCGGCACGACTTTTGACACAACTGGCCCGGCATCCGGCGATTCGCGGCCGCGCATGCGCCGCTGGATGGCACCGGTCAACTGCGCAAGGGAAAGATCGCCCGAGCCCAGTGCCAGGCAGAGCGCATCCGAGTTGGACACGCTGAATTCACCGATCAGCTCCGACATCAGCGAATTCTGGGCGCCGAGGCGTGAGAGCTCACGCTCGAGCATTTCGCGGCCTTCCTCGCGATTCTGGCCGACATCGCGTTTCTTGAACCAGGCACGCACCTTGGCGCGGCTGCGCGGCGAAGCGAGGAATCCCTGCTGCTCGATCAGCCAGTCCCGGCTGGGATGCATTTCCTTGCCGCGGATGATTTCCACGACCTCGCCATTGGCGAGACGATGATCGAGCGTCACGATCCGGCCGTTGATGCGTGCGCCGCGGCATCTGTGCCCGAGATCCGTGTGCACGTGGTAGGCAAAGTCGAGCGGCGTGCTGCCGGCGGGCAGGTCGATGATCTCGCCCTTGGGCGTCAGCGCATAGACGCGGTCTTCGAAAAGGTCCGCCCGCACGCGACTCAGGAAATCGCTGTCACTTTCGGCCTCTGCCGCAGGGGCCAGCAGCTCCCGGAGCCACTCAATCTTGCGGTCATAGGCTTCGTCGCGCGCACCACCCTCCTTGTAGCGCCAGTGCGCAGCAACGCCCAGTTCGGCGTGCTCATGCATGTCGCGGGTGCGGATCTGGATTTCGAGCGGCACGGCGCCCGGGCCGATCACCGCCGTGTGCAATGAACGGTACAAGTTCTCCTTCGGCGTGGCGATGTAGTCATCGAACTCGCCGGGTATGTAATGCCAGCGGCCGTGCACGACGCCCAGTGCCGCGTAGCAATCGGCAACATTCTCGACGATGATCCGCAGCGCCCGGATGTCCAGGACCTGGTCGAACGCGAGCCCCTTGCGGCGCATCTTTCGCCAGATGCTGTAGATGTGCTTGGGCCGCCCAATGACCTCCGCCGCGACGCCGATGCGCCCGAGTTCGGTGATGATTTCGCCGCGGACCTCTTCGATGAATTTTTCACGCTCCGACCGCGTTTCCTTCAGTTCAACCGCGATGCGACGGTATTCCGCAGGTTCGAGGTGACGAAATGCGAGATCTTCAAGCTCCCACTTGAGCTGCCATATACCAAGGCGGTTCGCGAGCGGCGCGTAGATTTCGCGGGTCTCCCATGCAAATCGAAGGCGCGTTGCCTCATCGAGTGCGCGCGACCCGCGCATGCGGCGAAGTTGTTCGGCGAGGCGCACCAGCACAAGGCGGGGATCGGTGACGACCGCCAGCAACATGCGGCGCAGGGCGTCAGCCTGGGCGGCTGACAATGCGCGATCCGGGGTCCACTGCGCGCCGGCCTGGAACTCGCCGAGCCGGTTCAGCTGGGCGGCGAACCGGGCGACACGCTCGCCGAACAACGCGCCCGAGGAAGCCTCATCCATCAGGCCCTGGGCCAGAATCGGCTGCAGCAACGCCCCCGCAATGATCTCTCGCTCCGCGTCGAGCGCCGCGACGATCGATGCCACTTCGGCGCCCCGTGACGCGGCCGCGCGCCAGCCTGGCGCATCGCTTGCGTGTTTCTCGAGTTCAGCCTGCAAGTCGGCCAGGATGCTGGTACCGGCAATGGGCGCATTTGTCGTCGTTTTCATTTCGCTGCGCGTGCCGGGCCGGAGAGATTGCCGGTATCATATCGCCTATGCTGCGTATTCTCGGCCTGGATCCCGGTTCGCGCGTCACCGGTTACGGTGTCGTGGACGCCGGGCAAACCGGTATCCGCTATGTCGCAAGCGGCTGCATCCGTGTCGGCAATGGTGCAATGGCGGGCAGGCTGCTCGAGATACACCGCCACGTCACCGAACTGGTCGATACCTATGCCCCGGGCGAGGTCGCCATCGAGCGCGTGTTCATCCACCGTAATCCGGACAGTGCGCTGAAGCTTGGGCAGGCCCGTGGCGCGGCCTTGTGCGGGGCCTGTCATGCGGGTGCCGAAGTCTTCGAGTACGCACCCCGGGCCATCAAGCAGACGATTACCGGCACCGGCGCCGCCGAAAAGAAGCAGGTGCAGCACATGATCAAGGCCCTGCTGGCAGTCGAAGGACGGATCGGGTCCGACGCAGCCGACGCGCTAGCGATCGCGCTGTGCCATGCGCATCATCGCGGCGGGCAGCTGAACGGCCGCAAGGGCAGGACCCGGTGATCGGCTACCTGCGCGGCAAGCTGGTGCGAAAGCAGCCGCCGGCGCTGATCATCGAAGTGGCAGGCGTCGGCTACGAGCTGGAAGCGCCGATGTCGACCTTCTACAAGTTGCCGGAACTCGGCAGCGAAGTGAATCTGCACACGCATCTCGTGGTGCGCGAAGACGCACACTTGCTGTATGGTTTTGCGACCGAGGACGAGCGTCGCCTGTTCCGGGACCTGCTGCGCGTCTCTGGCATCGGGCCGAAGATCGGGCTCGCACTCCTTTCCGGCATCAATGTCGAGACCTTCCTGGTCTGCGTCGAAGCCCAGGATGTCGACATGCTGATCCGCATACCCGGCATTGGCCGCAAGATCGCCGAACGGCTGCTGATCGAGATGCGCGACCGGATCCGCGCCCTCGGACCGATTTCGTCAGCCCCACAATCGGGTGACGGTGCGAGCGCCCAGGCCGAGGCCTACTCCGCGCTGGTGGCGCTGGGCTACCGCCCGGTCGAGGTGACACGGCTGCTCAAGTCCGTGGACAATGAAGGCGCCGGAACCGAGGAACTCATACGCCGTGCCCTGCAGGCGGCTGCCAGGTAGCAAGTCATCCGATGATCGAACAGGACCGGGTCGTTGCCGCATTGCCCACGCGTGAGGACGAGGCACTGGAACGCACGGTGCGTCCGCGGCAGATGGCCGAGTTCGTGGGCCAGGCCCCGGTCAAGGAGCAGATGAGCATATTCATCGAAGCGGCTCGCCGGCGCGGCGAAGCCCTCGATCATGTGTTGATCTTTGGCCCCCCAGGCCTCGGCAAGACGACGCTGGCGCATATCATCGCAAACGAACTCGGCGTTAGCATGCGCCAGACTTCCGGCCCGGTGCTGGAGCGTCCCGGCGACCTGGCGGCCATACTGACCAACCTGCAGCCCCGCGACGTGCTGTTCGTGGACGAGATCCACCGCCTGAGCCCGGTCGTCGAGGAGATCCTCTATCCGGCAATGGAGGACTATCAACTCGACATCATGATCGGCGAGGGACCCGCGGCCCGCTCGATCAAGCTCGACCTGCCGCCATTCACCCTGGTCGGCGCGACCACGCGGGCTGGACTGCTGACATCCCCGCTGCGCGACCGTTTCGGCATCGTGCAGCGCCTGGACTTCTACACGGAAGAGGAAATCAGGTTGATCGTGCTGCGGGCCGCACGCATCCTGGAACTCGAGATCGACGCGGGTGGGGCGATCGCCCTTGCGCAACGCTCACGCGGAACGCCGCGCATCGCGAACCGGCTGCTGCGCCGCGTACGCGACTTTGCGGAGGTACGCGCGGCGGGGCGTATCGACCAGGCGGTCGCGGCGGCGGCCCTGGACATGCTGGAAGTTGACCGTCAGGGACTCGACATCCTCGACCGCCGGCTCTTGAAGAGCATCATCGAGAAATTTGACGGCGGCCCGGTCGGCATCGACAGCCTCGCCGCCACGCTCGGCGAGGAGCGCGACACGCTCGAGGATGTCGTCGAGCCCTACCTGATCCAGCAGGGTTACCTGATGCGCACTGCACGCGGTCGCGTGGCGACCAAGAGCGCGTGGCGGCACTTCGGTCTCGAACCGCCGGCGGCCGATGCCGGGAGCGGCAACCTGCCGCTGTTTCGCGAATAGATGGCTGCATGGGGACCTTCACGTTCCCGGTTCGCGTTTATTGGGAGGACACCGATGCCGGCGGTGTCGTCTATCACGCGAGCTATCTACGATTCATGGAACGCGCGCGCAGCGAGTGGCTGCGAGCTCTCGGTATCGACCAGGCCGCGCTGATCCGCGACGAACGCCTCCAGTTTGTCGTGGTCGAAGCACAGATTCGCTACCATCGCCCGGCCCGCTATGACGACGAGCTGCAAGTCTCGGTCGTGGTGACGGAGCGGGGCAGGGCGTCGTGGACCATGGCCCAGGAAATCCGGCGCACGTCGCCCGCAGGAGAATTGCTGGTCAGCGCGACAATTCGTGCCGCCTGCCTCGACTCTGAGAGCCTGAAGCCGAGACCGCTGCCGGCATCCTTGCTTGCCAATTCATAGGGAAACCGGGCATTGAATGATCAACACTCGATATTTCAACTGATCCTGCAGGCCGGGCCCGTCGTCAAGTTCGTGATCCTGCTGTTGCTGGGCGCCTCGCTCGTGTCCTGGACCATCATCTTTCGCAAGCGCCGGCTGCTGCGCGATGCCCATGTCGAGGCCAGCCGGTTCGAAGCCGCATTCTGGTCCGGTGGTGACCTCGGCAAGCTCTACCGCACGATCGAAGCCCGTGGTGGCACTGCGGTTGGCATGGAGGGCATCTTCGAGGCAGGGTTTGGCGAGTTCTCGCGCCTTCGTACCCAGTCGGGAATGACCCCGGACCAGGTGCTCGAAGGCGTGCGCCGCGCGATGCGTGTTGGGCAACTGCGCGAGATAGACCGGCTCGAAGAAAGTCTCGCCACCCTCGCGACCGTCGGCTCCACCAGCCCCTATGTCGGCCTGTTCGGCACGGTGTGGGGAATCATGGGTGCGTTCCAGGGCCTCGGCAATGTGCAGCAGGCGACACTCGCGCTGGTGGCGCCCGGCATCGCGGAGGCGCTGATCGCGACCGCGATGGGCCT
This sequence comes from Gammaproteobacteria bacterium, assembly GCA_029857655.1. Lineage (GTDB taxonomy): Bacteria > Pseudomonadota > Gammaproteobacteria > Steroidobacterales > Steroidobacteraceae > SCUD01. Next base: position 10,746 of record JAOUGR010000009.1, read on the forward strand.
GTTTGCCGCGATCCCCGCCGTGGTCGCGTACAACCGCTACGCCGACAAGGTCAATCGCCTCGAACTGCGCTACGACACCTTCACCGAGGAGTTCTCGACCGTGCTGCAGCGTCACGCGGCGTCGCGAAACGCCTGAAATGACAGCCAACCCGCGCCGCCGCAAGCTGATGGGCGAGATCAATGTAGTTCCGTACATCGACGTCATGCTGGTGCTGCTGATCATATTCATGATCACCGCGCCGCTCCTGACCCAGGGCGTACAGGTCGAACTGCCGGACGCGAACGCGCAGCCGCTGGACCCAGAACTTCTGAAGGACCGCGAGCCACTCGTGCTGTCGGTGGACCGCGAGGGCCGTTATTACCTCAATGTCGGCGACGACGAGAAGAATTCGATTGAGCCAGATGAGGTTGCGCGCCGGGCAACGGCCGTGCTCAGCCGCGACAAGGCAACGCCCGTGCTGATCAAGGCAGACGAACGGGTACCCTACGGCCGCGTCGTTCAGGGCATGGTGCTGCTGCAACAGGCTGGCGCCACGAAGATCGGGTTTCTGACCGACCCCAAGGCCGTGCGCGCACTCAAGGAACTCGAGCGGCGACGATGAGCGTCGCCATGAGGCCTACGCTGGCGCCATTCGGCTGGGCAATTGCCCTGCACGTGGCGATCGCCGGCCTGCTGCTGGTGAGCTTCGTGCTGCCCGAAGAGGAGCTTCCTCCTCAGGGCCTGCAGATCGAAGCAGTGATCGTCAACCAGGCAGTGCTGCAGGCTGCAGCGAGCCTGCGCAAGGAAGACGAACGGAAACAGGAGCGGCAGGCTGCGCTACAGCGCAAGGAAGAGGAGCGCATCGCGCGGATCGAAACCGAAAAAAGGGCCGTGGAGGAACGCCGGATCGAAGCCGATGAGGCCGAACGGCGGAAGACGCAGGCTGCAGCCGAGGCGCGCCGCAAGGCGGAAGCAGATGCGAAGCTGAAAGCCGAGCAGCAGGCGCGCGCCAAGGCCGCTGCTGAACAGAAGAGGAAGGCCGAGCGCGAGGCTGACCTCCGTGCGCGCCTGGCTGAAGAGGAAGAGCGAACCGGCGCGGCTTTCCAGAGTCTGAAAGCGCAGTACGTGGCTGCGCTGCAGGCCCATGTCGAGAGGCGCTGGTTCAAGCCACCCGGTACGCCCCTGGGGGCCACATGCGTCGCCTTCGTGACGCAGATCCCGGGCGGCGAAGTGGTTGCGGTCCGATTCGGTACTTGCAATGGTGGTGAGGCTTTCAGGCAGTCCGTCGAGAACGCGATCCGGAATGCCTCACCACTGCCGCCGCCGCCGCAACCGGCATTGTTCGAGCGCGAGGTGCGCCTGGTGTTCAAGTCGGAGGAATGAGGATGCCGATGATTCGACGCGTAATCGCCGTTTTTCTGCTGGCTTTTCTGCAGTCGGCCCCTGCGACGGCCGAGCTAACCGTGCAGATCCTGCGCGGGATGGCCGAGACCGTGCCGATTGCGATCGTCCCCTTCGGCTGGGAGTCGGACGGCGCCGCTGCCTGGGACGTCGCCGCCACCGTGCAGGCGGATCTCGAACGCAGCGGCAGGTTTCGCGCGCTGCCACGCGGCCAGATGCTCGAGTTCCCGCACCAGGCCGACGCGGCGGATCTTCCCGATTGGCGCATGCTGAAAGTGGATTACGTGGTCGTCGGAAATTTGCTGCGCCTCGCGGACGGGCGATTCGAGATTCGCTACGAACTGGTGCAGGTCGCAACGGGCGAGCGCCTGCTGGGGGCCGCGCTGCCGGCAGACCAGGGCGCACTGCTGCCCGCCAGCCACCGTGTCGCCGACGCCGTCTACGAGCGCATCCTGGGCGTACGAGGCGCCTTCGCGACCCGCATCGCCTATGTCGCCGTCGATGGGCCACTGACAGCCAGGACCTACCGCCTGATCGTAGCGGACGCCGACGGCGCCAACGAACGCATCGTATTCAGTTCACCCGAGCCGATCATGTCGCCGGCCTGGTCCCGGGACGGAAGCTCGCTGGCCTATGTGTCGTTTCACAGCAGCCTGCCAGCGATCTACGTGCAGACGCTCAGGACCGGCGAACAGGTCCGGGTATCGGCCCGTTCGGGCATCAACAGCGCGCCCGCATGGTCACCGGACGGTGACCAGCTCGCGGTCGCGCTGTCGCGTCGCGATGGCAATGTGGACGTCTACCTGCTGTCGCTCGCGACCCAGGAGTTGCGCCGCCTGACCGACGACCCATCCATCGATACCGAGCCGGCATGGTCCCCGGACGGACGGTCGATCTATTTCACGTCGGATCGAGCCGGTGCCCCGCAGATCTATCGCCAGGGGCTCGCCGCCGGGGACCGGCCGCGCCGCATCACATTCGAGGGCAGCTACAACGCCCGACCGCGGGTTTCACCCGACGGGCGCGAGCTCGCGGTCGTCACACTCGACCGCGGTGCCTACCGCATCGCCGCTGTGAACCTGGAGCATGGCGGCATGCGCATCCTGAGCAACGGCCGTCTCGACGAATCGCCGTCATTCGCCCCGAACGGGGCGGATATCATCTACGCGACCCGCGAGGGCGGACGCGGCGTGCTGTCGCTGGTGTCGATCGACGGCCACATCCAGCAGCGCCTGGCAGCGACCGCGGGCGAGGTCCGCGAACCTGCCTGGTCGCCATTCCTTTACTGAGCGTGCGCGGCGTGCCGCGTCGTGTTTTGATGTGAATCCGAGCCAAGGAGTCTTACCGATGCGTCTGATACCAATGCTGTTGATTGCGACGAGCGCATTGCTGCTCGCCGGTTGCCCGAAGAAACCGACCACCGTGCCGGATTCGCAGCCCGATACCTCCGTATCTGGGGATTCCGGTGCCGCAGGCGCAGGCGGCGAGGGCCAGGTCGGCCAGTCGCGCAGTTTGCCGGATTCAGGGGCAGGCGCCAGCGCGACCAGCGCGCCCGCTGGGGTTGCGACGGTGATTTACTTCGATTTCGACCGTAGCGACATTCGGCCGGAATACGCGACCGCCATCAGCGCCCATTCCAAGCACCTGGCCGCATTCGGGGCGGCACGCGTGCGCCTCGAGGGCCATACGGACGAGCGCGGCTCGCGTGAATACAACATCGCGCTCGGAGAGCGGCGCTCGCAGGCCGTGCGGCGCGCCTTGCTGCTGCAGGGGGCCACCGATGTCCAGCTCACCACCGTCAGCTATGGCGAGGAACGCCCGGCGGTCGAGGGCAGCGACGAGGCCGCGTATGAAAAGAACCGGCGCGTCGAAATCGTCTACGGGCGCTGAACCCATGAGCTGGAGAGCCGCAACGGGCCTGGCGGTTGCCGTACTGGTGTCGGCGGCAGCCGCGCCCGCCAGGTCGCAATCGCAGGGCGAGCGCATCGGCTCCCTGGAACAGCGCATGGGCGCCGTCGAACAAAAACTCGATAACCAGGCCCTGCTTGAAATGTCGCACCAGCTCGATGCGCTAAGCGCCGAGATTCGCGCGCTGCGCGGTGAGCTGGAGGCAACGCAGCACGATCTCGATGCCGCTCGCCGCCAGCAGCGCGACCAGTATGTTGACCTGGATGCGCGGCTGCGTACGGCCGAAACGGCGATGACCGCCGCACAGGCCACGACTCCTGCCGCCGGACCGGACGCCGAATACCAGGCTGCATTCAATTTGCTGAAGGAGGGCCGCTACGACGAAGCGGCGGCGGCGTTCAAGGCATTTCTCGGGCAGCACCGGGAACACGAACTTGCGGCGAATGCGCAGTACTGGCTCGGCGAGGTGTACTACGTGAAGCGCGCCTTCCCGGCAGCCCTTGCGGCTTTCGAGACCGTGCTGACGCAATTTCCCGCTTCGCGGAAGCTGCCGGATGCCCTGCTGAAGGCCGGCTACTGTCACTATGAACTGGGGAATTATGGTCTGGCGCGCAGGGCGCTTGCGCGTGTCACGCAGGAATTCCCCGATGCGACCGCCGCGGCGGGAGCCGCCGAGCGACTCAAGCGCATGGCGGCCGAAGGACACTGAGGAAACGCAATGCAGGGCAGGGCGGTCGCCGCGTCCGATGCGCCGATGGCGGCAGTGGCACGTCTCAAGATAACCGAGACTTTCTATTCACTGCAGGGCGAAGCCGATGCGGCCGGCTGGCCCACGTTTTTCATTCGCCTGACGGGTTGTCCGCTGCGTTGCCAGTACTGCGACACCGCATACGCCTTTCACGGCGGTGAATGGCGAAACCTCGATGCACTGGTGGACGAGGCCCTGGCCTCGGGCGCGCGCCATGTCTGCGTGACCGGCGGCGAACCGCTGGCGCAGAAATCCTGTATTGCATTGCTTGCGCGCCTCTGCGAGGCAGGACTCCTGGTTTCACTGGAGACGAGCGGCGCAATCGATGCGAGCGGCGTCGACATGCGCGTCGTGCGGGTCATCGATGTCAAGACACCGGGCTCTGGCGAGTCGCATCGCAACCTCAACCTCGATGCGCAGCGCCTGCGTGCCAGTGACCAGCTGAAGTTTGTCATCTGCGACCGAAATGACTATGAATGGAGTCGCGAACTGCTGCGTTCGTGGCAGCTCGATTCGCAATGCACGGTACTGTTCTCGCCAAGCTACCTGCAATTGTCCGCGGGACAGCTCGCCGACTGGATGCTGGCCGACCGCCTGCCCGTGAGACTCCAGGTCCAGCTGCACAAGGTTTTGTGGGGAGATTCGCCTGGCCGCTGAATCGAATGAGAGCGGATCCCCGGCTGTAGTGCTGGTTTCCGGTGGCCTGGACTCTGCGACGGTTCTGGCCATGGCCCGCGAGCGCGGCCATCACTGCCACGCGCTAAGTTTCGACTACGGCCAGCGTCACCGTGTGGAGCTGGACGCAGCGCGACGCGTCGCAACTGCACTGGGCGCCCTGGAGCATCGCGTTCTCGCGCTGCCAATCGGTGAGCTGGGCGGATCAGCGCTGACCGATCGCAGCGTCGACTTGCCTGAACTGGCGACCACCGGCATTCCCATCACTTATGTGCCGGCCCGCAACACG
>JAOUGR010000231.1 GCA_029857655.1 Gammaproteobacteria bacterium
ACGCTGGCGGGTGGCATCGCTCATGAGTTCAACAACATCCTGCTGCCAATCCAGCTCTATACGGAACTTGCGATCGAGGAGTTGGAAGAGGGTGCATCGACGCGCGCCGATCTCAACCGGGTGCTTGAGGGCGCGCGGCGGGCGAAACGCATCATCAGCGACATTCTCGCCTTCAGCCGTCCTCCCGAGAACGATGTGTTCGTCCCGGTGGATGCCACGGCGGTTGCCGCCGAAGTCCTGCATCTGTACGAGCGTCTGGAACTTGCCTCCATCGAATTTCAGCGCGATCTCGACCACGAGTGCCCGCGGGTGATGGGCGACCGGATCATGCTGCACCAGGTGATCGCAAACCTGTGCTCGAACGCCAGCCAGGCGATGGAGGGCCGCAAGGGGCAGATCCGGATCGGGGCGCGGCCCGCCACCGAGGTGGCGGTCCGGGAGGCGGGCCTGCCGCCGGGCAGCTATGTCGAGATATTCGTCAGCGACCAGGGCCATGGCATGGACGCGGCGACCCGCGCGCGCATCTTCGAGCCGTTTTTTACGACCCGGCCGGTCGGCCAGGGAACGGGCCTTGGCCTGTCCGTGGTCCACGGACTGGTTGAGAGCCTGGGAGGCGCGGTGCTGGTTGAAAGCACACCCGGCGTCGGCACGACATTTCGTGTATTTTTACGCCAGGCGCCGGGCTTGGAAGGACAGACGGCAACACCGGCCGAGGCACCCAGGAGTATGGCGTGACGCGAGTCCTCATCATCGACGACGAGCCGGACGTCCGCGATTCGGTCGGCAAGCTGCTGGCCAAGGCGGGTTACGACGTTCACGTGCTCGCGACGGCGGCAGCCGGACTCGAGGTCTACCAGAAGTTCGGTGCCGACCTCGTGATCACCGACGTGATCATGCCGGAACAGAACGGCGTGGACCTGATACGCGCGCTGCGCGTGGTTGGCGGCAAGGTGCCGGTCATAGCGATTTCCGGCGGCGGCAATTTCGGCGCCTCCAACTATGCGCCGGGAGCAATTACCACTACCGCGTTTCTCGCCGCGGCACAGAAAGTCGGCGCCGATGCGGTGCTGACGAAGCCGTTCGAAGGCCGGGAACTGCTGGATCTCGTCAGGGACCTGCTGGTCAGGGCTGGATCCAGCCCGAATTGAGGTAACGCGCCGTGCCCTGGCCCGGGGCCAGCTTGACGACATAGGCTCCCTTGGCAAGGAAGCGTTGTCCCGTGCCGAGCGTCGTCACCGGAAAGATCGTCGTCATCGCCGTGCCGTCGAGCATGTGCTCCAGTGTCTCGATCAGGTAATCGCGGGAGTAATTATCCGCCATGTCCGCCATCGCCTCGCCGATCGCGTGGCACGCAAACAGTGCTTCGACAGCCGGAATTCTCTCGAGATCGGCCAGCTCCTGGGACCTGAGCCACGCTTCTTCCCGCGGGAACGGCGAAAGACCTGCCGCGCCCAGGCTGTACGGATAGACGTGCAGGACCCGTTGTTCAAATATCGGCAGCGCGTGAATCGAACTCCAGTCGGTGAAGCTCGCGGCCGTGTAGATGCGCCTGGGCAGAGTACCGGCACTGGACGCAATCGACGTCAGCGATTGAAGTTGCGGGGGAAGAAGCCAGGCGACGAGGACATCGGGCCGTTCGCGGTGGATCACGTCTTTCCAGTCTTTATAGGTCGGTGTCGAGCCCGGATCGATGGCGCGCATCGTCAGACTGCCGCGCCGTGCCTCGAGCCAGGCCTCGAGAAATGCGCGCTGCGCCGCCCGGCCACGCTGGTCGTCGACGTAGAGCAGCAGAATCCTGCCGTCGACATCGTCGTAGCCTTTGGTGATGCTGCGGGCCGTGATGCGGGCGTCGAGCCGGACGCCCGCCGACAAGTAGACCGTGTAGTTGCCGGCAGCGGACTCGGCCGGCAGGTCGGTAACCGGAAGAATGCACGGCAGCTCGTGCCGCTCGCAGAATTCGTGTACGACCGGCCAGTCCGGCCCGGTGGCACCCGAGATGATCGCGAATGGCGGGCGTCCGCCGTAACGCGCCTCGAGCTGGGCCGGCCAACCGGAGGCCGGTCCATCGAGCGTCCACACCGAGAGTTTCCACTTGCGGAACGCGCGCACGTGCTTTTCGCCGTAGGCATGGCGGCGTGAAGCCGCGGCGCGCTTCTCCTCCTGGCGCGTGCCGCCATTCTTCATCTCGACAAAACGCCGCAAGACGGTGGTCACGGCCTCGCGTTCACCAGGGGGTGCCTCGGCCGAGACGATGGTCGCGAGCTCGAGTTCGTTTTCGTTGACCCCGGGCGCGGGCTCTGCACCAAGCCGGTGCAGGAAAGCAATCAGGGCACGCATGTCCTCGGCATTGAGCCGATAGCGAGGCATCAACGGGTCGAGTATCTGACCGTCGGCGGCGATCCCCTGGGAAATCGCACGCGCCAGCGTCGCATCCGTGTACGCAGTCCTGGAGCGCGTGAGGTTGCCAACACGACTGGTGTCCGATCCGAAAAGCGCCGGACCGGTCACCGCCAATGCCCGCTGCCCCCCCTCCGATACGCCGAGCCCGCTGCGCTTGTGGCAACCGACGCATGCCGCCGTGGCACCAGTGACTGCCACGTCACCTTGCACCGTGGCGACAATCGGATTGCCGCCCTGACCAAGCCCTTCGAGATACAACCGCCGTCCGGCTGCCACGGAATCGACTGACGCGGCATGGGCCACCGCCGCGGTGCAAACCAGCATGACCGCTGCAACACAAGCGCCGCGGACTCGTGGGTAATCGGTGTTCACGCGTCGATCAGCTGACGTTTTTCTTCCAGATTTCAGCGAGTTGCCTGGCAGAAGCCAGGCCCTCGACTCGCGTCCAGTGATCGGCGCCGACTGACCTGAAAAGGGTGATCGCGGCGTGGTTGTTCTTGCTTCCGCGCCAGGCGGAAAAGGCCTGCAGGACTTTCAGCACATCGGCGCGCTCACCCGTAAGGAACGTCCAGTCGGCGCCGAATCGCTTCGCATAGGCGCTGAGCATCGTGGCCGAATCGTAGTCCGGATCGATGGAGATGGACACGAACATCGGCTTTGCCGGCTCCTTGACCAGCTCGCGCTGCAGCTGGAGCATGGTTGCCGTCATGACCGGACAAATCGTCGTGCAGGACGTGAAGATGAAATTGACGGCGACTGGCCGATCGCCCGAGAGCAGGGTGTGCAGGTCGACTACCTGACCCTGCTCATCGGTGAGCACGATGTCGGGCACAGCGTATTCGGCCCGGGAGACCCGGTACGACGGGGCCGCCGCCATCTCCCGATGGGCGGCATGTTCGTCAACAGCCGCCGACGTCTGCGCGCTCATCATGGCCTGGTGATCGTGGCGCTCCTGGCCGCCAGCTGGTGCGGCGACGACGATGGCGGCTGCGACGAGACACGCAGCGATACCGCGTAATCCACATCGGCCACGACTGCCAGGCCGGCCGCTCACCCGCTCGCGTTCCATGCGCCCACTCTCGGTCCGGGCTGCCAGCCGGTCAATGCAGGGTAACCCCCAGTACTGCCTACCGTATCAGCCTACCTGTCGGGACACCCTCGCAGGCGTTGTACTACGCTCATGGTCGCGCGACCGGTGCCCGCCGGTTTCCTGCTCGTGTCTCTCTTTGCGGCTGCGCCCGCCGGCGCGGACATCTATACGTTCATTGACGAGCAGGGTGTCGCGCACTTCAGCAACGTACCCGCGGACGCGCGCTACCAGGTGCTGTTGCGAATCGCACCCGAGGTTTCGGAAGCCGGCGCGCGGGTCAGTCCTGAATTGCTCGCGCGTTCCGCGAAATACGACTCGATCATCGAGGCGGCAGCCACGCAGTCCTCGGTGCATCCTGAACTGCTGCGCGCCGTGATCGTCGTCGAGTCCGGATTCGATCCCGATGCCTTGTCGGCCAAGGGAGCGCGCGGCCTGATGCAGCTGATGCCGGCGACGGCCAGGGCCTACGGCGCGAGCGATGCAACCGATCCTGCGCAGA
>JAOUGR010000232.1 GCA_029857655.1 Gammaproteobacteria bacterium
AGCCTACTTCGGGTTGTCGGTCGTCGAAGCCTTGTGGACCATCCTGATCGCCAATGTCGTGATCCTGGTCCCGCTGACCCTGAACGCCTTCCCGGGCACGAAGTACGGCATTCCCTTTCCAGTGATGCTGCGCTCGTCATTCGGCATCATTGGTTCCAATGTTCCAGCGCTGATCCGCGCAATCGTTGCCTGCGGCTGGTTTGGCATACAGACCATGTTCGGCGGCATTGCCGTGCACCTGTTGCTCTCCGAGCTTTCGGATTCCTGGGCCAGCCTCGGCGGCAGGGGCGAGGTCGCGGGCTTCTTCATCTTCTGGATTGCGAATGTCTGGGTCGTCATCCGCGGCGCGGAGTCGATCAAGCATCTCGAGGCATTCGCCGCACCGATGCTGTTACTGGTCGGCGCGGGCCTGATCGTCTGGGCCTGGCCCCAGGCGTCGGTGGCCGAGCTGATCGCGCAGCCGGCAGGCCGACCGGAGGGGGCGCCGTTCCTCAAGTACTTCTTCGGCGGACTCACCGCGATGGTGGGTTTCTGGGCGACGCTGTCGCTCAATATCCCGGACTTCAGCCGCTTCGCAAAGTCACAGAGGGACCAGATCGTCGGCCAGGTCATCGGCCTGCCGCTGACGATGTTCCTGTTTGCCGGTCTCGGCGTGCTGATGACCGCCGCTTCCAGCCGGCTGGTTGGCGAAACCGTCTCCGATCCCATAACGCTGATCGGTCGCATCGACAGCCCCTTCTGGGTGGTGCTGTCCATGCTGATCATCATTCTCGCGACGATATCGACGAACACGGCGGCGAATATCGTATCGCCGACCAACGACTTCCAGAATGTCGCGCCGAAGCTGATCAACCAGACCAAGGGCGTGCTGCTGACCGGTGCGATCGGCATCCTGCTGATGAGCTGGGAACTGCTGAAGAAGATGGGTTGGCTGGTCTCCGACGTCAGTGTCGAGAGCCTCTACTCGAACTGGCTCATCGGCTACTCGAGCCTGCTCGGGCCCATTGCGGGAATAATGATCGTGGATTACTTCCTGGTCCGCCGGCAGCATTACGAGCTGGCGGGGCTCTACATGGATGGCGGACCCTATCCGGCCTGGAACAAGCCGGGTTTCATCGCATTCCTGGTTCCCGTCGGCATGACGCTCATCGCGATCACGACGGGCTGGCTCGGCTGGTTCTACGACTACGGCTGGTTCACGGGCTCGCTGCTCGGCGGAATGATCTATTATTTGCTGAGCCGCAAGAGGTAGAAGTCTTGGCACTGCTGCTCAGGGGTGGAACGGTAGTCACGGCGGAGCAGAGCGCCCGCTGCGACGTGCTGTGCGACGGCGGCCGGATCGTGCAGGTGGCGGCAAGTATCGATCCCCCAAAGGGATGTGCGACCGTCGATGCCGGTGGCCAATACGTGATGCCCGGCGGCATCGATCCGCACACCCACATGCAGCTGCCATTCATGGGCACGGTCACGAGCGAGGACTTCTATAGCGGCACTGCGGCGGGCCTCGCGGGCGGCACGACGATGATCATCGATTTCGTGATCCCGAATCCCCGGCAGAACGTCATGGAAGCCTACCGCCAATGGCGGGGCTGGGCGGAAAAGTCAGTCGCTGACTATTCATTCCATGTCGCGATCACGTGGTGGGATGAGACCGTTAGCGCGGACATGGAAACGCTGGTGCGCGATCACGGCGTCAACAGCTTCAAGCACTTCATGGCGTACAAGGGCGCCATCATGGCGGACGACGAGACGCTGGTGAACAGCTTCTCGAAGGCAATCACGCTCGGCGCCATCGTCACCGTGCATGCCGAGAATGGCGAGCTCGTCTACACCCTGCAGGACCGCATCTTCCGGCAGGGCATCACCGGACCCGAGGGCCATCCGCTGTCGCGGCCGCCGGAGGTCGAGGGCGAGGCTGCCAATCGCGCAATCCGCATCGCCGAAGTGCTGCGGGTCCCGCTCTACGTCGTGCATGTCTCATCGCGTCAGGCACTGGAAGCGATCACGCGCGCGCGCAATGAAGGCCAGCGCGTGTTCGGCGAGGTGCTGGCCGGACACCTCCTGATCGATGACTCCGTGTACCGCGATCCGGACTTCACGCGCGCAGCTGCCCACGTGATGAGCCCGCCGTACCGCGGCAAGGAGCACCAGGCGGCGCTCTGGCGCGGCCTGCAGTCGGGCAACCTGCAGACGACGGCAACGGATCATTGCTGCTTCTGCGCTCCGCAGAAAGCTGCGGGCAGGGACGACTTCCGCAAAATCCCGAATGGAACGGCGGGCATTGAAAATCGCATGGAAGTGCTCTGGCACCATGGGGTAGGCACGGGACGCCTGACCATGAACGAATTCGTGCGCGTGACATCGACCAATGCCGCGCAGATATTCAACATCTACCCGCGCAAGGGCAGCGTGTCGGTGGGCGCCGATGCAGACCTGGTCGTCTGGGATCCGGCGGCCAGCAAGACCATCTCGGCGAAGACGCATCACCAGAATATCGATTTCAATGTCTTCGAGGGCATGACGGTCAGGGGCTGTGCCTCACATACGATCAGTGCCGGCAAGCTGGTTTATGCGAAGGGCGAGCTCATGGTCGAGCGCGGTGCGGGCCGCCACGTGAACCGGCCCCCGTTCGCGCCCTACTATGAAGCGGTGAAAAAGCAGTCAGAACTCGCGAGGCCGAGCGCCGTAGAGCGCCCGCGGCGCTGATCGCATGGACCGTCCACAACCCGACGTGATCCCGGGCCGGTTGAGTGCCGCCGAGATCGAACGGAATTTTGCGGACCTGCATCCACCGCTCACGAAGTCCGAGGCGCTGATCGCCGCGGACCGTTGCTATTTCTGTTACGCCGCACCGTGCACGACAGCCTGTCCGACCGGCATCGACATCCCACGCTTCATCCAGTCCATACGAAGCGGCGACATCGAGGGCGCGGCACACACGATTTTGTCCGAGAACATCATGGGCGGCATGTGCGCGCGTGTCTGTCCGACTGAAGTGCTGTGCGAACAGGCCTGCGTCCGCAATGATCACGAGGAAGAGCCGGTCGATATCGGGCTTCTGCAGCGCTACGCAACCGATCCGGTGTTTTCGTCCGGGAAGCAATTGTTCGAGCGGGTGGAATCCTCGGGCAAGCGAGTAGCCGTGATCGGCGGCGGTCCGGCTGCCCTGTCCTGTGCCCACAGGCTGGCCTGCCTCGGCCACGCAGTCACGATCATGAGCCGCGACGGAAAACTCGGCGGGCTCAATGAATTCGGGATTGCCGCTTACAAGACGGTGGGCGATTTTGCCCAGCGCGAGGTCGCATATATCCTTGCGATCGGTGGTATCGAGGTGCGCACGGGAGTAGCGCTTGGCCGCGACCTTTCGCTGGCGCAGCTGTGCCGCGGATACGACGCGGTCTTTCTCGCGGTCGGTCTCGCTGGCGTCAACCAGCTGGGCCTGGAATCGGAAGAGCTGCCGGGCGTGATCGATGCGGTCAAATACATCGCGGAGTTACGGCAGGCCAGCGACAAGAGCCGGTTGCCGGTCGGCCGGCGCGTGGTCGTCATCGGGGGCGGCATGACCGCCATCGATGTTGCGGTGCAGAGCAAGCGGCTCGGCGCGGAGGATGTCACGATCGTCTACCGCCGCGGCCCGGAGCAGATGGGCGCAAGCCGGTTCGAGCAGGACCTGGCGCAGGTCAGTGGCGTGCGGATCAGGCATTGGGCGCGCCCCGTGCGGCTGGTCGGCAAGGACCACATCACGCGCATCGAGCTCGAATTCACGCGTGAAGGCGCCGACGGCAAGCTGGAAGGAACGGGCGAGACGTTTGCCCTGAATACAGACGTCGTGTTCAAGGCGATCGGCCAGGAGATCGCGTGGGACGAACTGGGCGCGGCCTCTGCGATCCTGGGCGTCACGGGCGGCCGCATTGCCGTCGACGCCAATCGCAAGACCACGCTCGACAATGTCTGGGCCGGCGGTGACTGCGTCGCAGGC
>JAOUGR010000010.1 GCA_029857655.1 Gammaproteobacteria bacterium
GAGCAGCGCGGATCCGATGAGTTCGCCTGTGGAGTAGACCGGATTGGCCATGCCGCCCGTGAACGCGGTCGACTTTGCGCGCCCGAGGGATGTGAGCGTGTAGGCGGCCGTGGTCGCAGCACCGCCCGCGACGATCGCCGCGAGCCAGCGCAGCCAGTCGGGCAGGCCCGTCATGACGCTTGCTGCAACGACGACGCCTGCGGCGAGCGCGATCGGTGCAGCGATCAGGTCCAGTGCATGGTCCACGCCGGGGATGTAATAGGCCGCGATCTCCAGCAGGGTCGCGACCGTTACAGCAATCAGCGCGACGGGTTCGCCAAGCCAGGCGAAGCCAGGTGCCGGTTCTATAATCCCGAAGTGAATCGCGAGACCTGCGGCCAGCAGCGGCACGAAAGCGCGGAACCCTGCTGCAGCAGCAAGCGCGATGCCGGTCACGACCGAGAGGCCGACACTCACCGACGTCGGCCCCAGCCCCGTACTCCGGCTTCCTCGGCGAGCGGACGCGCGGCGCCCTCGTCGTACCACTCTTCGATCAGCCGGTATGCGATTGACTGCGGAAACGGCAGCAATGGCGTGCCGGCGGCGATCTCTGCGCGGCTGAACCAGCGTGCATCCTCGAGTTCCTCGTCGCTCAGCAGGATTTCGGTCGAAAGCGCCGCCGCCCGAAAACCGAGCATCAGAGAACGGGGAAATGGCCAGGGCTGGGATGACTGATAATCCGTTGTTCCCGCCACGATGCCGGTTTCCTCAAGCACCTCACGACGGACCGCGTCCTCGAGACTCTCGCCGGGCTCGACAAAACCCGCAATCGTGGAATAACGGCCCGCGGGCCAGCGGGCCTGGCGTCCGAGCAGGATTCGGTCATCTCGCGTGACGAGCACGATGATCGCCGGATCCACGCGGGGAAAGAATTCCGTGGCGCAGTCCGCATTGGTGCAGGCCATCATGCGCCCGGCCTGCTGCGGTCGGGTCGGTGCGCCGCAACTGCCGCAGAAGCGATGACGGTGACGGAATGAGACCATCGCGCGCGCGTAGGCCAGGAGCCCCGCCTCCTCGTGCGCAAGCAATCCCGCGGCAAGGCGCAGGTCGGCGAATTCGGCGCCGTCGGTGAGCGGAGGCGGCTCATCGGTTTCGATCTCGGTAGTGAAGATGGCGCGGCCGCCGTATTCGCCGAGCAGGATCAACTCATCCGCGGCAATGTCCGCCAGCGGTCCGACCCCGAATTCGAGCAGGACAGCGCTGGGAAGCGGGGCGCGGATCAGTGGACAGCGCGAACGCCAGACCAGAATCAGACGGGCCGAGCCATCCGCAATGGCAAGCGAAACTGTCTCGGCATCGGCGCGCGAGAATTTCAGTCGATCGACATGCGGCCCGGCAAAGACGTTGGGGCGCTCGATGTCAGGGCGCATCGGAGACCGTTCCTCGAGGAAAGACGCGCCATTCTAACAGTCACCCACCGACAGGCCCGGGCGGGCGGGCGGGCGCGTCGAAGCGCAGAATTCGCAGGCATTCGGCTTCTCGGCATAGCGCAGGACGACGAGCAGGCTGCCACAGCCTTCGCAATCGTCCAGACACAGCTCGTTTTGCCGCTCCAGCGAGCGCATCAGATGGCAGGCGTGTTCGAATGAAATCTGCGGGTGCTCAAAAAGACCGGCAAAGGTCTCGTAGGCCTCGCAGAATCTCTCGCCCCAGCGCAGCTGGTCCATGCCGCCCGGTGAGCTGCGTGCGTCACGGCGCAGCAAACCGAGGATGCACATCAGCGTCGCGAGACCCGCTGCTTCCCGGCGGATGCCGGCATTGCGCATGAAAAAGGCACTTTGGCGCGGCGACTTGCCGCGGTGGCGCCGGACGTCGCGGCGCCCGGCGTCCGCGACATACGAGCGGTAGAGCTTGCGGATCCGGTCATCGGTCAGGCCGGTCCAGCTTCGGATGGTTCGTGTTCGCGCCTCGTGCCCGATCAGGCGAAGAGCCAGGTCGAGCCGGAGCCGGTCGCGGGTGTAGCGGTCGTCGGTGATTCGCATTGCGGTAGCCTTGACCTCAGGATAACTCGCTGGTATTTTTTTACCAGTAAATCATGAGCCGGACCAAGAGCTGGCCACCAACGTAATGGCACGTCAACGGGGAGAAATGCCATGAATCGCCAACAACCGCTTGCGCTGGCGCCGCCAGCAGGGAATGCCGACTGGTCAGAGCGCACCCTGCTGGATGCAGCCACCCGCAAGACTCTGTGCTCGATGAATCTCGCGTTCCTCAATCTTGCGGCTGAACTGGCGGAAGAGGGGCGGCTGAAGCTGATTTCCGGCCTGCCGCCGCGAGCAGTGGACGCGCTGATCGATCCGGAGGCGCAACAGCGGCTCTGCGAGGGGTTGCCCTATGCGCTCTTTGATCTGCGCTTCGATGACGGCAGTTTCTGGGAGAGCCAGATTGCCGCTGCGGGCGCAGTCCAGGACGGGGAGCCCGCGCTGGTAGTCGATGAGCGCATCGTCGGATTCGCCCGCACCGTGATCATGCTGGCCTGGCACCTGGCGCAGACGCGCGCGCCTGGTGCAATACTCATGTTCGGCATGGCACCCGCGACGATCGGCGCATTTGCATCGCTTCCGGTCGCAGCATTTGACGGCATTGCGCGGCGGGTCGCAGCTTCGCTGACGGCTCGTTTCGGCTCACGGGCGCGATTCTGGCTCCAGTTCGAGGGATGTGCCGCAAATCCGGATGACAAGTCTGTCAGCGTGCTGCAGCAGCTCGGATTGCAGATCCAGGGTGCCGAAAGTGCCCGCCTGCAGGCGCTGCAGCGCAGACCGAGGCGCGCCGCACTCGGCTGATCGGCATTGCTCCGGTGGTTGCCGGGGATCAGGCCGCAGCTTACGCTTCGCGCCTGTCCGTCATCTTTTCGTCGTTTCCCCGGAGTCCCATGAAGGCGCTTTCGATCCGCAGCCTGACCAAGACCTACGGCAATGGCGTGCAGGCGCTGCGCGGCATCGACCTCGACGTTCAGGAAGGCGATTTCTTCGCGCTGCTCGGCCCTAATGGCGCCGGCAAGACGACAATCATCGGCATCATCGTGTCGCTGGTGACGAAGTCGGGTGGCAATGTCGAGGTGTTCGGCTACGACATCGACCGCGCACTCGCGCACGCGAAGTCATGCATCGGGCTCGTGCCGCAGGAAATCAATTTCAACCAGTTCGAGAAAGTATTCACGATCATCGTGAACCAGGCCGGTTTCTACGGTATCCCGCGACGCCTCGCTCTCGAGCGCGCCGAACGCTACCTGCGCCAGCTCCAGCTCTGGGACAAGCGCGACCAGATCGCACGTTCGCTTTCGGGCGGGATGAAACGCCGCCTGATGATCGCGCGCGCGCTGGTGCACGAGCCGCGGCTTCTGATACTCGACGAACCGACCGCGGGCGTTGACATCGAGATCCGGCGCAGCATGTGGGCATTCCTGCGCGGCATCAACGAGCAGGGCACGACGATCATCCTGACGACGCATTACCTGGAGGAAGCCGAAAGCCTGTGCCGCAACATCGCGATCATTGACGGCGGCCGGATAATCGAGAATGACTCGATGGCCGGCGTGATCCGCAAGCTTAGCCACGAGACATTCGTGTTGAACCTGCGTTGCGCGATTACCGCGCCGCCGCCGTTGCCGGGCTATGTGTCGCGCATGACCGACGACCACACGCTGGAAGTGGAGGTCTCGAAGGAACAGAGCCTCAATGACATCTTCGCGCGCCTGACGCAGGGCGGATTCGAGGTCGTCAGTATGCGCAACAAGGTCAACCGGCTGGAAGAGTTGTTCATGCGCCTGGTCGAGAACAGGGGCGCCGCCAGCGCCCAGGGGAGCTGACATGGAAGCAACCGCTCCGTCGCTCGCGCGCATCCGGCGCATCGGCCTGCAGACCATCGTGCGCCGCGAGTACGGCCGCATCATCCGCATCTGGGGCCAGACGCTGGTGCCGCCGGCGGTCACGGCGACGCTGTATTTCGTGATTTTCGGCAGCCTGATCGGCAGGCGGATCGGCCCGATGGGCGGCTACGACTACATGCAGTACATCGCGCCGGGCCTGATCATGATGGCGGTCATCACGAATTCCTACGGCAATGTCGTCTCGAGTTTTTTCGGCGCGAAGTTCGGCAAGCACATCGAGGAGCTCCTGGTTGCGCCGCTGCCGAACTGGCTGATCGTGATCGGATACATTTCCGGCGGCGTCATGCGTGGGTTGCTGGTCGGTACGGTCGTGACCTGTGTTGCGCTGTTCTTCACGCACATTCCGGTCGAGAATCCGTTGCTGGTCGCCGGCTCCGTGCTGCTGACTTCGGTGGTGTTCGCGCTGGGCGGCTTTTTCAACGCGATATTTGCGAAGAACTTCGACCAGATCTCCTGGTTCCCGACCTTCATCCTGACGCCGATGATCTACCTTGGCGGCGTGTTTTATTCGGTATCGCTGCTGCCGGAATGGGCCCAGCGGCTTTCCTACGCCAACCCGATCCTGTACATGGTCAACGCATTCCGCCACGGTTTTCTCGGCACCAGCGATGTCAAGGTCGGGCTTGCGTTTGCGATCATGACGGCATTCGCGATCGCAATGTTCACACTGGTGGTCACGCTGATGAACCGGGGCACGGGTATCCGGGAGTAACGGTCATGTGCGGGCGCTATGCATTCTTCTCACCGGCTGAATCCGTCAAGCGCACATTTGCGCTGGACTTCAAGCCGGAGCTCGTGCCGCGCTACAACATCGCGCCGACGCAATCGGTGCCCGCACTGCGCGTCGGCGAGGAAGGATCTCGGACGCTCGTCATGCTGCATTGGGGGCTGGTGCCGCGCTGGGCCAAGGAACGCGCAATCGGCAACCGGATGATCAACGCACGTTCCGAGACGCTTGCTGAGAAGCCGGCTTATCGGGACGCATTTCGCCGGCGGCGCTGCCTCATCCTCGCCGACGGCTGGTATGAATGGCAGGCCGCGCCGGGCGGGAAGCAACCCTGGTTTGTCCGGCTTCGCGATCCACGACCGATCACGTTCGCGGGCCTGTGGGAACGATGGAAGGAACCGGCGGGCGGGGAGTTGCTCGAGTCGTGCACGATAGTGACGACCGACGCATCTGAATCGATACGCAGGATCCACGAACGAATGCCGGTGGTGTTGCCGGAACCGGCCTGGGATCGCTGGATGGATCCGGCCTATTCGGACACCGAAACTCTGTCAGAGATTCTCAGACCGTACGATGCGAAAGCGTTGAAGGCCTGGCAGGTCAGCCGGCTCGTCAACACCCCGAAAAATGAAGGTCCGAAGCTTATCGAGGCGGAAGGCTCAGGCGCCGTGGTCGGCGCCTGAACCGGCCGGTCACTTCCTGGCCCAGTCGCCGCTGCCTTTTTTGTAGTACCAGCCGGCGCGCGCGTTCGCGATCCAGCGCTGGGCAAAGGTGCCGCGTATGTCCGATTCCCATTCGGGGTGGCCATTTGCATTTGCGATCTCGGCATAGAGCGCACTGCGATCCGCATTCTCGTCGGCCACCAGTTTGCGCGCGCGATTGCGGTCTGCAAGCGGCACGGAATTTACGTCACGGAGGTCGACGAGACCATCCGATGTCAGGCCGATGGCGCCAGAAGCAAAAAATTGCTCGAGGTCGGCAGCTCGGGCCTTCATCGACGAGGTCAATGTCCGGATAGCCGGGCTGGAAACATCGATGTCCGCCTGCGCCTGCGCGGCGGGCACGACAAAGTCGAGCGTTCCACGCAGCGCCGTAAGCATCAATTCGCCGCCGCGTATGCCCAGCGACGACTGCTCGTTCGGTGCGGGTTCCGCCGCCTTGCCGGGGCCCCAGATATCTTCAATGATGCGGTCGGCCGCTTTCTCGGCCGCGGCGGCGGGGAAATAGACGTTGATCGTCACGCAGGCGGCGAGCGCCAGGCAGCCGACGACAATTCCCGTAGTGATCCAGCGAATCATGTCAAATCCTCCTGCGAATTCCGTGCCGGTCGGAAACCATGCTCACCGCCGGCGGCTGAACGATGCCTGAACCGATTCTAGCGCACCGGCCGGCCTCACTCGACGACGATCTCGGACTCCAGCATCGCGCTCAATTGGCGGACCAGGCGGGTCCAGGCCACTCGCGACTGGCTGCCGATCACATTGATACGCGGCAGGCCCGCACCCTTGACGATGTAATAGCCGGCGGCGGTGTTCTCGACGCCGTTCATCGTGCAAACGTCATTGGCGAGCAGGCAACTGAGCCCAAGACGCTCATAGCGGAAGCTGTCGAAGAACTTCAGGAATCCGCCCTGCAGGGCGGCAGCAACGCCGCCGCCACTGCCGCCACCTATGCTCGACAGGTTCTTGACGGCCCGCTGGCTGATCCTGTGCTTCGACCGGTCGCCGGCTGGAGTCTGGAATCTGGCGTCGAAGGACACCGGCATCCAGTTGAATATCTCAAGATTTTCCACCCGGCCGGACAGGCGGCCGGTGATCATCCCGAATGAAAACGTGCTGGTCACGAGTTCCAGGTCAAGATTCTCCACGTCAATGCTGGCGTGCAGGCGCGGAAACCTGCCGAGCGGGTCGCTCAGGCTCAGGTCGCGCACGACGATGCGGCCGTCGAAAACGGCAGCCTCGATGTTCCCATCAAGCGTCACGACGCCCTGCGAAAGCTGCAAACCTGGAATGCGGCCCGAGATCGTGCCGGAAAACGCCGGCCATCCGAGCGTGCGGTTAAGCAATGCGACACTGATCGGCCGGAGCTCGGCGTCGAATCGCAGATACATCTGATCGGTGCCGGCGTGGCGTATTTGCAGCGTCTCGATCGCGATACCGCCGTCGAAGATTGGCAGCAACACCGGTTCCAGTAACCGGAAATGGCGTCCGGTGGTCGTGAAGGGCAGTTCGACGGCGCCGAACTCGATTCCCCAGAGATTCGCCGATTCCCAGGAGAGGCTCGACCGGACCGAATTGTCGTCGACTTCCCCTGCAAGCTCGCTGCGCGACGCATCGTCGAACCAGTTGAGTGTGCCACCGAGCCCGCTGACCGACAGCGAGCCGGTCTGGCTATCGAGCGTGACCTGGTTAAATGTCAGCTGTGCCCGGCCCGGAAGGCCATCGGCGACATCCACTTCCCCATGGACATGCCCAAGGCCCTCGATGTCCTTCAGCGAAGTCCGGATCAGGTATGGCTGCACGTACGCGGGCAACGCGCTCGCGAGATCGAGATCTGAAATGGTGAGCTTCGCCTGTCGAAGCATGGATTCGCCGGCAAGATCCAGCGTCGCGGATCCGGATACGACAGCAACCCCATCATGCACCAGCGAAAACTCGCGCGCGCCAAATCGAGTTGCGTCGGATGAAAGTGTGCCGGCGAAATCCACGGACATTCGATGTGCGCCAAAATCCAGGAACACCGGATCGCTGTAGGCCTGGCCGCCAGTCAGGGCGAGGCTGCCATCGGTCGCGAAATCGCCCGCGGCATCGACAACGAGCTTGACGTTGAGTTTGCCGGCGACCGCCTCGCCGGCAAGCGAGCCTGCCGCGTCTGCGAAGTCGAGGCCTGCTATCTCGAGATCCACATTAGCAGTCGTGACGTCGTCGTTGCGGCCACCGGCCTTTAATCGCCCGGAGGCGCGCCCCGCGGCCGTGAACTCTTCCGGTAGCCTGAACCATGGAACAGCGATCGTGGCCATCGCCGCGATGTCGATTTCCGAGAGGGACGAATCAAGCGCCCAATTGGAGCCATGGAGGAGCAAGTCCACGCTGGCGCGAGCGCCGGCCAACGCAACGGAGTCAAGGTGCAGCCTGAGACTCCCGTCGGCCTGCCTGCGCGCGCTGAATCCCGTGTTCTGGCCGCCGAGACTTCCGAGCGCGCCGCTGATGCGACCGGCTTTGCAGCTGAGCAGATCGCCGGAAACCAAGAGTTCCGCGCAGTCGATCGAAACCGCGGACAAGGGTCCGGTCGCGGCAATTCCGCGGATGCGGGCGGCACGAACACCGGCCTTCCCGGCAGAGCCCTCGCTCGGCGTCCAGGTGAAGCCGAGATCCTCGATCCGCAGTCCCTCAAATTCCGCTCGCCCGACCTGGAGACTGATCTTGCTGGCGGCAAGCACCGGGTTCGCCGCGGCAAGGCAGGCAATCATGACGAACGCGCGGGCGTGGAGACGTTTCGGGCTGCGAGGCATTTCGTAGCTAGAGTAAGGCGGAACCGCGGACAGTCCAAATGACGGCCGAGCTGCGGGCCCGCCGGCGGGTGCGTGTACCGGCGGCAGCCGTTTTTCGAGATATTTCGTGCCATTGGAAACTTCCCCGGACGCATGTTGATTCGGGGCTCCACCGTTCGGCAATTGGTGGCGACTAAACCAGCGTATATGGTTGCAGCAGTGCTGCCGGCAGCCTGCAGGTTTCCATATTGCCCCAGGAAGGAGAGCGCCATGGAGTGCCTTTGCCTGATCTACAACGAAGAACGGGAATGGTGGAAGATGCTGAAAGCCGAGTCCGGGAAAATCATGGGCGAGTTTTTTGCGTGGAACCCAGATTCATGCGGCCAGGACTGAGAGTTCGAGGTGCGGCAGCTGTTCAAAATAGAGAAATTCGGTCCAAGCGGAGCCGTTGAACGCTGCCACGAGATCGGGATCGGATCGAAGAAGACGCCATGAGATTCGTCTGCCTCGGGTATCTTGACGTTGAAAAGTGGGACACCCTGGGCGCCGGTGAGCAGAAGAATATAGTCGACGAGTGCATCTCAGTGGAGGAATGGGAGGGCGATGGTAAGCGACGGCCCGTTTGCCGAAACCAAGGAAATACTGGGCGGCACCCTGATTCTCGAAGCTGCGGACAGGGCGGAGGCGATCCGGCCGATAGCCAGGCACCCCGGGATCCGCATGGGCTCATTCGAAATTCGGCCTGCTGACCAGGCATTCATGGCGGAGCATCCGGTTCTCAGGAACATGCAGGAGTAATTCATGAGTTATGTGGATGGAATCGTGGTGCCGGTACCGAGGAAAAATCTCGCTGCATACCGGCGAATGGCAAGAAAATCGGGAAAGGTCTGGCGCGAACACGGCGCAAGCCAGTACGTCGAATGCGTCGCGGACGATGTGAAGCCTGGCAAGCACACATCATTCCCTCAGAGCGTCAAGCTCAAGCGTGGCGAAGTCGTGGTGTTCTCGTGGATCAGGTACAAGTCGCGCAAGCAACGTGATCGTGTGCTTGCCAGGGTCATGAACGACCCGCGACTGAGGAAAATGATGAATCCGAAGGCAATGCCATTCGACGCCGGGCGCATGTTCTGGGGTGGGTTCAAACCCATCGTCGAACTCTGATATTCAATGTGCCTGAGGGCGGGATGCGCGCCATTATCTCGATCTCCGGACTGACGAAGACCTATGCGTCCGGGCAGCACGCACTCAAGAACGTCAACCTGGAAATCCGCGAAGGTGAGATCTTTGCGCTGCTCGGACCCAATGGTGCGGGCAAGACGACCCTGATCAGCATCATCTGCGGAATCGTGACCGCGTCGAGCGGCACGGTGCTTGTGGATGGCCACGACATCGTCACCGATTACCGCGCCGCCAGATCGAGGATCGGCCTCGTGCCGCAGGAGTTGGTGGCCGACGCCTTTGAGACGGTCCGGGCGACCGCCGGATTCAGCCGGGGCCTGTTTGGTCGTGCGCCCAACCCAGGTTATGTCGAGAGTGTATTGCGCGACCTGTCGCTCTGGGACCGGCGCAACGACATCATCATGACGCTGTCCGGTGGCATGAAGCGGCGCGTGATGATCGCCAAGGCGCTCTCGCATGAACCGCGCATCCTGTTCCTGGATGAACCGACTGCCGGTGTTGACGTCGAATTGCGGCGCGACATGTGGGCATTGGTACGCCGGCTGCGCGACAGCGGCGTGACGATCATCCTGACCACCCATTACATAGACGAAGCCGAGGAGATGGCCGACCGGATCGGCGTGATCAGCCAGGGCGAGCTGATCGTCGTCGAGGACAAGATCCGGTTGATGCGAAAGCTCGGCAAGAAGCAGCTGACACTCCACTTGCAGGATCCCATGGCGTCCATCCCGGCCGGACTCGAGGCCTGGAAACTGGCGCTGAATGCCGGCGGATCCGAACTCGAGTACACCTTCGACACGAATGAGGAACAGACGGGTATTCCTGCACTGTTACGGCGGCTGTCGGAACTGGGCGTCGCGTTCAAGGACCTCCACACGAGGCAAAGTTCGCTCGAGGAAATTTTCGTCAACCTCGTCAGCGAGCGAAAGGGATTCAGGCAATGAGAGCCATCGCTTTCAACCGACATGGCGTCTGGGCGATTTACCGCTTCGAGCTGGCGCGCTTTCTTCGCACGCTGCTGCAGAGCGTACTGACGCCGGTGATCACGACATCGCTTTACTTTGTCGTGTTCGGCGCGGCCATTGGCGCAAGGATGACCGAGGTCGACGGCGTGCCCTATGGCGCATTCATCGTTCCGGGCCTGATCATGTTGTCCGTATTCATGGAGAGCATTTCCAACGCCTCGTTCGGCATCCATTTTCCGAAATTCACCGGCACAATCTTCGAACTCCTGTCGGCGCCGGTTTCCGCGTTCGAGATCGTGCTCGCCTATGTAGGCGCGGCGGCGACGAAGTCCGTCGGACTTGCACTCATCATCCTGGCTACGGCGTCTGTTTTCGTGCCGATCCATATCCTGCACCCGTTCTGGATGGTCGCATTCCTCGTGCTGACCGCGATCACATTCTGTCTTTTCGGCTTCATCATCGGCATCTGGGCGAGGAACTGGGAGCAGATGCAGATCGTGCCGATGCTGATTGTCACGCCGCTGACATTCCTGGGCGGCGCGTTCTACTCAATCGACATGCTGCCCCCGGCGTGGCGCACGGTCACGTTGTTCAACCCGGTCGTTTACCTGATCAGCGGCTTCCGCTGGACATTCTTCGGCAGCGCCGATGTCGATGTCGGCACCAGCCTGGGAATGACGCTGGTTTTCCTGCTCACGTGCCTGGCGCTGGTAGCCATGATTTTCAGGACGGGCTATCGGCTGAAGAACTGATGCGACTGGTCAACCGCCGTCGGCGGTCATCGGCATCGGTGGCAGCTGGCTGACAAGCTTCCTGCCCGCGGCCAGGAATGCCTCGTCAAAGCATTGCCACAGCGCCGCAGGGTCATTCTGCGCCGCGTCAAGGTTGCGGATTGTGCAGAATTCCTGCGCGCTTTCTTCAGGCGGTGCGGCTTCTGCCGCGGGGCTGGCATGCGGCTTCACCGAGGGATCGATCGCGACGGGTTTCCGGTGCAGTGGCGCATGGACATACCGTAATTCCCTGCCGGGCGCGAGCAGTTTCCCGTCGCGGCTGATCAGACGCCAGACGAGCGAAAAGCCGGGGCGCAGCACGTCAGTACTCGCGGCTGCACGCAGGCCGATCCAGGTGATCGTGATGTCGAGCATGACGGCGCCCTGAGGTCTCTGCGGCAGTTCGTCCACTGTGAGCGACTGAATCCGGCCGGGCGGCCGACGCGCTATGGGTTCGTACGTCCCCGTGCGGCCAGCGTCCTTTAGTGCCAACAGGACTGCTTCCGCAATGTGCCGGCCGGGTTCAAAACCCTCACGCTCGATGATTTCCCGCAAGGTCTTGCTCCGTTTCCTGTCAATGAGGCCGGTGAGCCCCACGAACGAGAGGTCGAAGTCCGTGCACACGAAGATTTTTCCCTCGAGGCCAGGCGTCAGCACGGAGTACTCGACCGACGTGCCGGCCGTCTTGGATGGGTCGTCCGCGGACGCCGGCAATATGCCGCCGGAAATTGCGAGAAGCGATACGAGGATACGGATGGCTGGCGGCATTTTTTGCCTCCCGGTGCCCATTGGGCGACCCGCCGTCAACTATAAGGCCGAAGGCGCCTGGACACCCGCCTAAGTTACACTTCGCAAGGCTCGTTCCGGGAGAGACATGATGCAGGGAAGGCGCGCTCTGGTAGTTGACGATTCCAAGTCCGCGCGGGTCGTCCTGAGCCGGATGCTCGAGAAATTCGGGATTGAAGTCGACAGCGCCGATTCGGCCGAATCGGCGCTTGAATACCTCAGGGACCACCACCCGGAAGTGATCTTCATGGATCACATGATGCCCGGCATGGACGGCCTGCAGGCCGTGCGCGAGATCAAGGCGAACCCCGCGCTCGCCACCATCCCGGTGATGATGTACACGTCCCAGGAGGGTGAGCTTTACGCCGGTGAGGCGCGCGCATCCGGCGCCGTGGGCGTGTTGCCGAAATCCATTCGCCCGATAGACGTGACAAAGGCGCTGTACCAGCTCGGGTTGCTGCGCGAAAGGCGCGACGAGGAGCCTTCGGCCCTGCAACCGGTCGGTAGCGGCGCAGGATTGCCGGCGGGTGAGCCTGCCTCACTGGCGTTGTCCGGGTCGGCCGATGCGCGCCTGCGCAGGCTTATCGAGGCCATGCTCAGGGAACAGAGCATCGAGTTGCGGAGATTCATCATCGCATCGCTCGACTCACAGGTTCATCGTGTCGTGACTGAATTGCGGCCGAAGGAACCTGCAGAACCCGGCGGAAACGCGGAGCTCGAGCCCGTGGTCGAGTCGCCCGCGGCGCGGCCCTGGGGCTGGATCCTGGCGACCGTTTCTACCCTCGTCGCCCTGGTCGTGGTGAGTGTGCTGTATTGGCAGTCCGGGACAGCGACCGAACAGGCGCAACGCGCATTCGAGGCGGTCACGGCTTCCAACGCAGCGCTGACCAAGGCCATCGAGAAATGGCGCGTCGTCAGCGAGCGGCAGCCTGCCACTGATGAACTCCAGGAGCAGCGCGCGCTGGTGCTGTCGGTGCCATTCGGCGAACCGCCGCTCGGGCCAGTACGCCTGGAAGCGCTGCGCACGCTCGTGGCCCAGCTCGAACGCGCAGCCATCGGCGGTATCGTGCGGGCTGAGGTCTATTCGGGCAGCTTCTGCCTGTCCGGCAATGGCGAGCAGGGCTATACGCTCGCCCCGGCGGCGACGGCCGCCTCGCAATGCGAGCAGATGGGCAATCCATATGACGATACCCAGGGGGGCGCGGCAAGACCGCCGATCGGATTCGCGAACCTGGCGGCGACGATACGTCGGCGCACTGATGGGGCAATAGATCTCGAGCTTGCGCCGGGGCCACGCGATCGGCTGGCGGTTTCCTATCCACCCATCGACCAGGCGACATCCGGCCAGTGGAATGCGGCGGCGCAGTCCAACAACCGCATCGAGATCAGCGTCATTCCGCGATGACCAGCGGCCTCCTGGTCTACGGTGCGAACGGCTACACGGGAGAAATGATCGCGCGTGCCGCGGTGGCTTCCGGTCTCGCGCCGGTACTGGCAGGCCGCTCGGCCGGGCCGATTGAGTCACTTGCCCGGGAGCTTGGCTGTGATTTTCGTGTCTTCGGTCTCGAAGACGAGGCCGTCGTCGTGAGGCAGCTCTCCGGCAGTCGCGTGGTGCTGCATTGCGCTGGCCCATTCTCCGCAACCGCAGGGCCGATGATGGCCGCCTGCCTGGCGGCGCGCGCGCATTACACCGACATTACCGGCGAAATCGAGGTATTTGAACTCGGTTTCCGCCAGGACGCCGCTGCGCGGCAGGCCGGAATCGTGATTTGTCCGGGCGTCGGCTTCGATGTAGTGCCAACCGATTGCATCGCACTGGCGCTGAAGCAGGCGTTGCCGGAGGCGACTCACCTGGCGCTCGGCTTTGACAGCCGCTCGGGATGGAGCCGCGGCACCGCTTCGACCAGTGTCGAGGGCCTCGGTCACGGCAGCCGCGTGCGGGAGGCGGGCGTCATCAGCTACATCCCGTTCGGCTCGCGCACGCGGCGAGTCGATTTCGGCGCAGGCGAGAAGCAGGCGACGGCGATTCCCTGGGGTGATATCAGCACCGCATTTCGGACAACCGGAATCCCGAACATCGAGGTATACGTGCCGGTGTCGCCCCGCGCGCTTGCGAACCTGCGCCGCCTGGGGAAGTTCGGCTGGCTGCTGCGTGCGGGCACTGTGCAATCGTTCCTGAAGTGGCGCATCCGCAAGGGTGCTGCGGGTCCGACTGCCGAAGAGCGCATGAAGACGCCCGTGTTCGTCTGGGGCGAGGCGCGCGCTGGACGACGAACGACGACCGCCAGGATCCGTGTGCCGAACGGTTACACGGTCACGACCGATGCGTCCCTTGCGATCGCGCGCCGGCTGCTGGCGGGCGGTGCATCACCCGGATTCACCACGCCGGCGCGACTGATGGGCGCCGATTTCGTCACGAGCCTGGCAGGCGCTTCAAAGATCACCATTGAATGAAGTGAATCCGCCGGCGCCCGAATCATTCGAGCCACCTGCCTGGCTCGCCAACCGCCACGTCCAGTCTGTGATGCCAAGCCTGCCGCTGCGGCGCGCTGCCGTCGAGCGACGTGCAAAATCAGTGATCAGCGCGAGCCAGCAGCTCATCCTCGACGCCGGCGACGGGGCAAGATTGATGGGCTGGTACTCCGACCCGTCGACGGGCAAGAGGTCGGAACCGCAACGGCTCGCCGTGCTGCTGCACGGGTGGGAAGGCAGTTCCGAATCGCTTTATGTGCTGTCCGTGGCGCAGTCGCTGCACGAGCGCGGATTCGCGGTGATGCGGCTGAACCTGCGCGACCATGGGGGCAGTCATGCATTGAATGAAGGGTTGTTCCATTCCTGCCGCATAGCCGAGGTGGTCGGCGCGGTCGCCCGGCTCCAGTCGTTGTTTCCAGCGGCGCGGCTGTCACTCGCGGGGTTTTCATTGGGCGGCAACTTCGCATTGCGAATCGGCGCACGCGCCGAAGCCGCCGGCATGCGGATCGAGCGCATCGTCGCGGTCTGCCCCGTGATTGATCCGGCGACGACACTGGCTGCCCTCGAGTCGGGGCCCGCCATGTACCGGCATTATTTCATGCTCAAATGGCGACGTTCGCTGCGTGCCAAGCAGGCGGCCTGGCCGGCGTCCTACGACTTCAGCGAACTGCTCGGCGAACGGTCCCTGACCGCGATGACCGAGCGGATGGTGCTCAAGTACACGGATTTCCCTGATCTAGCGAGTTACCTCGGGGGCTACGCAATTACGGGTGATGCGCTCGCCGGGTTGCAGATGCCGGCGCGCATCATCACGTCAGGCGACGATCCGATGATCCTCGCGCGGGACCTGAAACGGATCGCAATGCCGGCGTCTCTGGAATTGACGCTCACCGCACGCGGCGGTCATTGCGGCTACATGGATGCATTGCGCGGCCCGAGCTGGATCGACCGCGTGATCGTCCAGGACCTGCTGCAGTCGTGACAAATCATGCGCTGATTGCGGCGCGCATTAGTTCAATCCACTTGAGGTAGCGGGCCAGCAGCCGCTGGTCCGGCTCTGGTTCCAGTCGCTGTATCGCGGGTCCGCAGAAATCCGCGGGTTCTCCCGCGACCAGGAATGCAAGGCCGCGTGAAGTCGCCTCACGATCACTCGTACGATCAACCGGCACGCGTGCGAGGCAGGCAAGCATGCGGCACAAGAGGTGATTCTCCGCCAGGCCGCCACTGGCTATCAGCCGCGCGGGAGCGTCCAGGTGGTGGTCGATCTCGTCCAGATTCGCCTTGAT
>JAOUGR010000233.1 GCA_029857655.1 Gammaproteobacteria bacterium
AATTGAGGTTCTTGATTTCGCAGCGCGTGCCGTACTCGTGCCGGCCCTTGTGGCGCACCGAGACATTCGCGTCGCAGCGGAATGAGCCTTCCTGCATGTTGCCGTCGCATATCTCGAGATAACGGACCAGCGTGTGGATCTTCTTCATGTACGCGATCGCCTCGCGCGCCGAGCGCATGTCGGGCTCCGAGACGATTTCCAGCAACGGCGTGCCCGCGCGGTTCAGGTCGATGCCGCTCTGCCTGCCGAGACCCTCGTG
The DNA here is from genome assembly GCA_029857655.1 of Gammaproteobacteria bacterium. Classification (GTDB taxonomy): domain Bacteria; phylum Pseudomonadota; class Gammaproteobacteria; order Steroidobacterales; family Steroidobacteraceae; genus SCUD01. The sequence continues at coordinate 260 of JAOUGR010000233.1, forward strand.
CAGCGACTTGCCCGCATCTTCCTCGAGATGCGCGCGCGTGATGCCGATGGTTTTCTGCGCGCCGTCCTCCAGCACGATCGTGACCGTTCCGTCCTCGACGATCGGCCGTTCGTACTGGCTGATCTGGTAGCCCTTCGGCAGGTCGGGATAGAAGTAGTTCTTGCGCGCAAAGATCGAGCGGCGCGCAATCGTGGCGCCGGTCGCGAGCCCGAAACGCACGGCCATCCGCACGGCTTCGCGATTCAGCACCGGCAGCACGCCGGGATACCCGAGGTCGACCAGATTCGCCTGGACATTCGGTGCCGCGCCGTAGGCCGTCGACGAACCCGAGAAAATCTTGGAGCGGGTTGCGAGCTGCGCGTGAATCTCGAGGCCGATGACAGTTTCCCATTCGATGGTCATGGCTGCGGCCTCATGCGAACAGCGGTGGCAGCTTGCGATGCCATTCCGTCTCCTGCTGCCAGGCATGCGCCGCCGCGAGCAGGCGCTGTTCGGCGAAGTGCGGGCCGATGATCTGCAGGCCGACGGGCAGGCCGTCCGCGAGACCACAGGGAACCGAGACCGCCGGCAGCCCCGCCAGGTTCGCGCCGATCGTGTAGATGTCGTTCAGGTACATCGTGATCGGGTCGTCGACCTTTGCGCCGATTGCAAATGCCGGCGTCGGCGTCGTCGGCCCCATCAGCACGTCGACTTCGTTGAACGCCTTGTGAAAGTCCGCATTGATCAGGCTGCGCACTTTCTGGGCCTTCAGGTAATAGGCGTCGTAGTAGCCGGCCGACAGCACATAAGTGCCGGTCATGATCCGGCGTTTCACCTCGGCCCCGAAACCCTCGCCACGTGAACGCCTGTACATGTCCAGCAGGTCGCGCGGCTCCGGACAGCGGTGTCCGAATCGCACGCCATCGAAGCGCGAGAGATTGGACGAGCATTCCGCGGGCGCGACGACGTAGTAGGTCGGAACCGACAACGGGAGATTCGGCAGGCTGAGCTCGACGATCGTCGCGCCCATCGCCTTGAAGCCTTCGAGCGCAGTTCGCACGGCCCTGCCCGTGCCTTGCTCGAGGCCCTCGCCGAAGAACTCGCGGATCACGCCGATCCGCAGGCCATTCATCGAGGCGCCAAGACCGGCCGCGTAGTCAGGGACGGCCACATCGACGCTGGTCGAATCGCGAGGATCGTGGCCCGCCATCGCAGCCAGCACGAGCGCGGCATCCTCGGCCGATTGCGAGAGCACGCCGGCCTGGTCCAGGCTCGAGGCGAACGCGATCATTCCGTAGCGCGAAACCCGGCCATACGTCGGCTTGAATCCTGTCAGGCCCGTCAGCGCGCCGGGTTGGCGGATCGAACCACCGGTATCCGTGCCGGTCGCAACCGGCGCGAGGCGCGCCGCAACCGCTGCGGCTGAACCACCCGAGGAGCCACCGGGCACTTTCGTTGCATCCCAGGGATTGCGCACGGGCCCGTACCAGCTGGTCTCGTTGGACGAGCCCATCGCGAACTCGTCCATATTGGTCTTGCCGAGCATCACCATGCCCGCCGCCGCCAGGCGTTCGACGACCGTTGCGTCGTAGGGCGCGACGAAGTTCGACAGCATCCGTGAGCCCGCCGAGGTCAGGACCCCATCCGTGCAGAAGATGTCCTTGTGCGCTATCGGCACGCCGGTGAGCGGGCCGCCCTCCCCACGGGCAATCCGGGCGTCGGCGCTTTTCGCGTCCTGCATGGCGCGCTCGGGCGTGACCGTGATGAAGGCATTGAGCTGGCCGGCGTGGTCGATCCGCTCGAGGAAGTGCCGCGTCACCTCGATACTCGTGAACTTCCCGGCGCGCAGGCCCCGGCCGATCTCGGCCGCGGTCATGAGGTGCGGGCTCATTCGATCACTTTCGGCACGAGGTAGAGACCGGCCCCGACGACGGGAGCGTTGCCCTGATAGCGGTCGCGATGGTCGGACTCGGTGACGATGTCGTCGCGCAGCGTCTGCACCTGGTTTTCGAGCGGATGTGCCATCGGCTCAACGCCCTCGGTGGGCGCCGCGGCCAGCTGGTCGATGAATCCGAGGATGCGCGAAAGGCTGCCCGCATAGACCGGCAGCTCTTCCTCGGTGATCTCCAGCCGAGCCAGGTGCGCGATGGCTTCCACGTCACGGCGGGTCAGTGTCACAATCGCTCCGGGAATCGGAAAAATGCCAAAAACCTGACGGAAATCATACATGTCGGCTTGTGGAAAGTCGCGCTCACGGCTACACTCCCGGCCCTCGTTTTCAAGCCTTTCCCGCTCCCAAAACCATGTTCAAAAGCCTCCGGGGTTACTTCTCAAGCGACGTTTCGATCGACCTCGGAACCGCCAACACGCTGATCTACGTCCGTGGCCGGGGGATCGTCCTGAACGAACCCTCGGTGGTCGCCGTGCAGGACGAACCGGGGCGCGGCGGCAAAACCATTGTCGCGGTCGGTGCGGAAGCCAAGGGCATGATCGGCCGCACGCCGGGTCACATCACGGCCGTGCGCCCGATGAAGGACGGCGTCATCGCCGATTTCACCTACACCGAGAAAATGCTGCAGTACTTCATCGGCAAGGTGCACGGCAACCGCTGGCTGCGACCTTCGCCGCGCGTGCTGATCTGCGTGCCCTTCGGCTCGACCCAGGTCGAGCGGCGCGCGATCCAGGAATCCGCGGAAGGCGCAGGTGCACGCCGGGTGGATGTGATCCCCGAACCGATGGCCGCAGCGGTCGGCGCCGGGCTGCCGGTCAATGAAGCGCGCGGCTCGATGGTGCTGGACATCGGTGGTGGAACATCCGAAGTCGCCGTCATTTCACTGAATGGCATCGTCTATGCCGAATCCGTGCGCATCGGCGGTGACCGCTTCGACGAGGCCATCACCAATTACGTGCGCCGCAACTACGGCATCCTGATCGGCGAGGCGACCGCCGAGAGAATCAAGATCGAGATCGGCTCGGCCTATCCGGGCCAGCAGGTCCGCGAAATGTCGGTCAAGGGCCGCAACCTTTCCGAGGGCGTGCCGCGCAGCTTCACGCTGAATTCGAATGAAATCCTCGAGGCGATGCAGGAACCGCTGCAGGGCATCGTCCAGGCGGTAAAGAAGGCGCTGGAACAGACGCCGCCGGAGCTGGGTGCCGACGTCGCCGACACCGGCATCGTCCTGACGGGCGGCGGCGCGCTCCTCAAGGACATCGACAAGCTCCTGATGGAAGAGACTGGGTTGCCGGTCATCATTGCCGAGGATCCGATGACCTGCGTCGCACGCGGCGGCGGGCGGATCCTGGAGCTTTCCGACGAGCACCCGGGCCTGTTCGGCCTGGGCTAAGGGCGGGCAGCGCCCGCGGAGCGCCCGTTGACTCCACACGAGCCGGATACGCGGCCATTGCTGCTGGGCGGCCCTGCCCGGGGGTTGCGGCTGATCGTGCTCGCGATCCTCTCGGCCGGGCTGATGATCGCCGACCACCGCGGGCATCATCTGGCCGTGATTCGCGACTGGATGTCCGCCGTCGTCTATCCGGTGCAATGGGCAGTTCAGGCGCCTCTTTCCGCCTGGACCTCGGTCCGGAAATCGCTGGAATCCCGGGCGCAGATCGAATCAGACAATGTCCGGCTCGCAGCCGACAACCTCGTGCTGCGCCTGAAGCAGATGCGCTATGACACGCTGGAGCAGGAAAACCAGCGCCTGCGGGCCGCGCGT
>JAOUGR010000234.1 GCA_029857655.1 Gammaproteobacteria bacterium
CTCGCCTTGATGTTCGAGCAGGGAGCGCGCGTAGCGCTTGCACGACCGGGCTATCCCGCGCACCGTAATGTGCTGCGTGCAATCGGGCTGCGGCCAGTGGAACTCGATTGCGGACCGGAATCGCGCTTCCAGCCGACCGCCGCCATGATTGCGACGCTCGATCCGGCTCCCGCGGGTCTGATACTTACGAGCCCGTCGAACCCGACCGGGACCATGCTCGAGCGCAGCGAACTGCAGCAGCTTGCCGGCGTGTGCAGGGCGCGCGGCATCCGGATCATTTCCGATGAAACCTACCATGGCATCACCTTCGGTCAGCCCGCCCATTCCATGCTCGAGTTCGAGGACGACGCTGTCGTGGTCAACAGTTTTTCGAAGTACTGGTGCATGACCGGATGGCGGCTTGGCTGGGCGGTGGTTCCTGAAAGCCTCATCGACGCCATGAATCGCTACTCCGCCAACCTGTTCCTGGCGCCGCCGACGCTCGCGCAGCACGTCGCACTCGCCGCGATGGATGAACAGGCGGAACTCGACGCGCATGTTGCGACCTATGCGAGGAATCGCGAGTTGCTCATGTCCGCGCTGCCGGGACTCGGCATCACGCGCATGGCGCCGGTTGACGGCGCTTTCTACGTTTATGCGGATGTCTCGCACCTGACCCGTGATTCGCTCGCGTGGTGCAGGGAACTCCTCGAGGCCACGGGCGTTGCGCTGAACACCGGACGCGACTTCGACACGGTGCATGGCGGAAATTTCATCCGGCTGTCATTCGCGGTTTCAACACCCGAAATACTCAAAGCGCTCGAACTGCTGGGTGGCTGGCTGCGTCGCCGGCGCGAGGCATGACGCGCCGCGTCCTTTTCGTGTGCCTCGGCAATATCTGCCGCTCGCCGACCGCGGAGGCGGTATTCCGCGACCTGCTGCGGCGCGAACCATCCGGGCTCGCCATCGAGGCAGATTCGGCTGGCACGCAGGCGTATCACGTGGGTTCGCCCCCCGATGCGCGCGCCGTTGCCGCAGCCCGTCGCCGCGGAATCGACATGAGCGAGCTGCGGGCGCGGATTGTCGAGGCGGCGGATTTCGAGCGCTTCGACTTGTTGCTGGCGATGGATGAGCAGAACTACCGGCAGCTGCTTGGGATGGCGCCGCGTGAACGCCGCGATCGCGTCCGCCTGTTTCTGGAGTATGCCCCGGAGCTGGGACGGCGCGAGGTTCCCGATCCCTATTACGGCGGAGCGACCGGATTTGAAGACGTCCTCGACCTGGTCGAAGAGGCAGGGCGCGGCCTGCTGGCCGCGCTCGCCGCCTCACGCTGAATCATTCCTTAGGCCTGAAATGTTGACCCTCGCCGGGGGTTGACGACCAGACCGTATAGGTCTGAGACGATCGTGGCTCGTCGCTCGATGGTGGCGCGGGCGTGGCTGGTGCGGCCGATTGCTGCGGCGGAGCTTCGCTCGTCCGGGTCTCGGCCGGCGCGGCCGGCGACGGCATCGGCTCGGGAGAGTCGCGCCAGGCTCGTTGTTCGACCGGCTGCGGATGGGACTCGCGCGGCGCTTCGACCGCCGGGGCTTGGTTGTGATCCAGCGTTGGTGGCGAGGCATTTTCCGCGCCACGCTCATCAGGGCGCGTGTCGCGATTGCCCCCGCGCCCGCGGCGCCGGCGACGGCGGCGGCGTGGCTCGCCTTCGGAAATGGCCTGATCCGGCCGGCTGTCAACCGGCGCAGGCGCTGGCGGCCGGGCATCGACCGGCCTGTCCCGAACCCGCTCGGGATCAGGTCGCTGCGGGGCCTGCCGATTCCTGTCGCCCTGCGGGCCCGCTTCCTGGCCGCGGGCGCGGTTGCGGTCGCGATTGCGGTCGCGATTGCGGTCCTTGTCGTGATCCCGATCGCGGTCCCTGGCGTGGCGATGTTCGGAGCGCTGGCGATGTTCATTTCGATCGCGCCGGTGAGTGCCGCGCGCTTCACCGCGATCACGCGGGTGCCGGATTTCGCGCGGTTCCTGGCGACGCTGGCCGTTTCCGCCAGCGGAGCTCGCTGCCGCTGCGGCTTGCCCGCCATTTCCCCGGAACAGGTAAATCAATCGTGACCAGAAACCAGCGCCTGCTGCAGGCCCCGGCGTTGCGGCAACCGGCGTAGGCGTCGGCGCCGGGGCCGCGGGTGCGATCGTCTGCACGGCCGGAGGCGCAGTTGCCGGACGCTTTTCCGCCTCGGTCTTGAAGTCGATTTCAGTCGCGGGCTGACCGGCCATCTGATAGCTGGTCACCGCGTTCGCGGGCAGCGCCAGTTCGTCCTCGCGCACGCGCCGGATCGAATAGTTCGGGGTTTGCATGTTCGGGTCGGGCACCAGCACGATGTCGGTGGAGCTGCGGCTCTCGAGTTGATTGAGCCACTCCCGCTTCTCATTGATCAGGAATGTCGCGACGTCTACCGGCAGCTGGGCCACGACCCGCGTCGTGTGATCCTTTCGCACCTCTTCACCGATCAGGCGGAGCAGGGCGAGTGCCATCGACTCGACACTGCGAATCGTGCCCATGCCGCTGCAGCGCGGACAGGGCATGTGCGTTGATTCGCCAAGCGACGGGCGCAGGCGCTGGCGGGACATTTCCATCAGTCCGAAACGGGAGATCCGGCCGAGCTGGATCCGCGCCCGATCCGCGCGGACGGCTTCGCGGAGCCGGTCTTCGACGGCCTGCTGGTTCTTTTTCGATTCCATGTCGATGAAATCGATCACGATCAGGCCACCTAGGTCCCGGATGCGCAGCTGTCGCGCAATTTCCTCGGCAGCTTCCAGGTTCGTATTGCAGGCGGTCGTTTCGATATCCGCACCGCGTGTCGCGCGCGCGGAATTGATGTCAATGGAAACCAGGGCTTCGGTGTAGTCGATAACGACACTGCCGCCCGAAGGCAGCGTGACAGTATGCGAATGAGCTGATTCGATCTGGCTTTCGATCTGGTAGCGCGTGAATAGCGGCACGTCGTCCGTGTAGAGCTTCAGCTGCCGCATCGCATCCGGGGTCTGGAATCGCTGGACGTACTCCACAGCACGCTGGTAGGCGGCCGATTCGTCGATCAGCACTTCGCCGATCTCGTCGGAAAGGTAATCACGCAATGCGCGCGTGACGGCGTCGCTTTCCTGGTAGACGAGGAATGGCGCCGGTTTTTCACCGGCTGCGGAGACGATCGCATCCCAGTTCGCGCGCAGCGTTTCCAGATCCCACTGCAATTCCTCCGGTGCGCGCCCGACACCCGCGGTCCTGACAATGGTTCCCATGCCATCGGGCAGGCGCAGCTGCTCGAGGGAGTCACGCGTGACGTCGCGTTCTTCGCCCTCGATGCGTCTCGACACGCCGCCGGCGCGCGGGTTGTTAGGCATCAGCACCAGGAAGCGCCCGGCCAGGCTGATATAGGTCGTGAGGGCGGCACCCTTGTTGCCGCGCTCGTCCTTTTCGACCTGGACCAGCAGTTCCTGGCCTTCCTGCAGGACATCGCGGATGTTGAAGCGCGCACCCGGCGCTGGGTGGAAGCGGTAGTACTCGCGCGCGACTTCCTTCAGCGGCAGGAAACCCTGGCGCGTCGAGCCGTATTCGACGAATGCCGCTTCAAGGCTCTGTTCGACGCGCGTTATGCGCGCCTTGTAGATATTGCCTTTCTTCTGCTCGCGTGACGGAATCTCGATGGACAGGTCGTAGAGCTTCTGGCCGTCAACCAGGGCTACGCGCAACTCCTCTTGTTGGGTTGCGTTGATCAGCATTCTTTTCATGTGCCCCTTCCGAGGTACTGGGGGCCGCGCGGCTGGCAATGTCACGTAGGAGCACGAGGGGTAACTCATCAAACCGCAGGCGTGGACTGCAGACGCGCAGGAGCAGGCCGCGGCGCAAGGCCGCCTGGCCGATTCCGATTGCATGCTGCATTGATGTCGACACGCGC
>JAOUGR010000011.1 GCA_029857655.1 Gammaproteobacteria bacterium
CGCTTGGGTTCGTGTCGGGGTCACTGTCGAAGGCATGGGGATACACGTTGTCGGGCGGCGTCGATCTTCAGCAGCGCGATGATTCCGACGGGGATGCCTGGGCAGAACTGGCGCGCTATCAACGATTCACATTCCGGCCGCGGCTTTTCTTCAACGATGATTCCGGGCGATCCCTGTTCGTGACCGCGGGTGTGGTCGATGAAGAGCGCGCGGGCGGATCGTTGCCGGGCCGTACCCTGCCGGATGGCTCGGTATTCGTCGAGGCGCTTCACACAAGGCGCATCGACGGCGGAGCAATCGGGCAGATGCCGCTGGATGGCGGCCGCATCCTGCGCGGAAGATTGTCGGCGACGGTTTCGGATCACGACCGCCAGTTCGGCACGCAGCGGCTCCAGGATACCCAGACCACTCTGTTCGGCGAGACAACCTTGAGCGGGCGCGGGCAGGGGCATTCGTGGGTGCTGGGCGCGGCGATCGGCCAGGACCGCTTGCAGGCAGGCGACACGCCTGGCGTGGGCTACACGTATACGGTGCCGTCCGTTTTTGTGCAGGACGAATTTGCACCCGCCGATTGGGTGATCCTGGCGGCTAGCGGGCGCGTCGATGCGCACAGCGACTACGGCACGTTTTTCAGCCCACGCCTTTCCGCATTGTTCATGCCGGCAGACCGCTGGACGATTCGCGCGTCGATCGGGACAGGCTTTGCCGCTCCGACGCCGTTCGTCGACGAGATCGAGTCCACCGGGCTCGGGGTGCTGGATCCGCTGACAGGTCTTCGGGCCGAACGCGCAGGCAGCGCCTCGCTGGATGCGCAATGGGCCGCAAATGGCTGGGAAATGAATGTCAGTGTCTTCGGGTCGGAGATTCGCCACCCGCTTGTCGTGCGTCCTGCGGCAAGTGCCGGAAGGCTTGAACTCGTGAATGGTGACGCACCGCGGCGCGTGCTTGGTGGCGAAGCCTTCCTGCATTACGTCACGGGTCCGCTGCACGTGATCGCCAGTTACACGCTTCTGGATGTTATCGACGCCGTATCCGGTGGCGCGCGCCGCGAGGCTGACCGGATACCGCGTCACACGGCGGAGTTGGCGGCACTGCTCGAGGACGAGGATCGTGGTCGCATCGGTGTCGAGATTTCCTACACCGGCCGGCAATCCCTCTCGGATAACCCGTACCGCACGACGAGCCCGTCGTACGTGGAGGTCAACGCGCTTGCCGAGATCAAGTTCGGTGAGACGGCCATTTTCCTGAATGGCATCAACCTCACCGATGTTCGCCAGGCCCAATACGATCCGCTGTTGCGTCCGACCCCTGGAGCCGCTGGTCAGAGAGTGACTGACGTGTGGGCCCCGGTCGTGGGCCGCGTGTTCAATCTGGGGGTACGGGTGGAGTTCTGAGTCCGGGCCTCTAGCAGACGCGGTTGCGCCTGCTGCCCTCGGCAAAGGCTGTGACATTCAGCGCCAGCTCGTCCAGGCAGCGCTGCCGCGCCTCGCATGCGGCCCACGCGACATGCGGCGTCAGGATCAGATTGGGGATCGACGGATCCAGCAGTGGATGGCCGGGCGGTGGCGGCTCTCGCTCCAGCACGTCGATGCCTGCTCCGCCGAGGCGGCCTGCCTTCAGCGCCACCGCGAGCGCCGCGGTATCCACGAGCGCGCCACGCGCCGTGTTGATCAGCACGGCGTCGGATTTCATGCAGGCCAGGCGGGCGGCGCCGATCAATCCACGCGTTGCGTCGGTCAGCGGGCAGTGCAGCGACAGGACATCGGCCCGTGGCAGCAGCTCATCGAGGTCGACGCGACCATTGAGGCGGGGGCCACCGGGGCGATTGGCGATCTCGACCCGCATGCCAAATGCCGCGGCGGCGCGCCCGACGGCGCGCCCGAGGGTTCCACGCCCGACGATTCCGAACACGCGGCCATGCAACTCGCGGATTGCATAGGGGAAGGTTGAAAACTGCCCCGCCTGCTCCCATCCGCCGGCGCGCAGCAGTTGGCCGTAATCATGAAGCCGATGGGTCAGTGCCAACAGCATCGCAAATACGTGCTGGACGACCGATTGGGTGCAATAGTCGAGGAGGTTACAGACCGCGACCCCCGACTCGCGCGCCGCGGCGAGGTCGACGTTGTCGACACCGGTCGCCGTCAGCGCAATCAGCCTCAGTTGCGGGTTTGCAGCAATGGTCGCGCGGTCGATGAACGCTTTGTTGGCAAACACGACCTCGAAACCGGCGACGCGTCCGGCGACCTGCGCATTCGACGTCTGCTGATGAATCGTGAGGCCGGGAACCACCCGCTCGAGCGAGGCGGTGTCGAGATCGCCGTTGCTGACGGTGCCGAAGTCCAGAAATACCGCGCGCATGTGGGCAATATAGGACATTGAGGTACTGATGGATTACCCCGAACAGCCGCCAGTCGTCGAGGCGCTCGAAGAACCGGCCTTGCCGGACTACCTCGTCGATACCTATTCCTGGGCCTACCTGCGGCCGCGCAACCTGCGTCTGCTCGACCGGCACTTCGTGGTCAACGGGATCCTGTGGGGCAATTACCGGCGCCTCGCCGCCTGGGCCTGCGAGCATTTTTCCAGCGGCGATCGGCTGCTGCAGGCAGCAAGTGTCTATGGCGACCTGTCTGCACGGCTGGCCAGGCGGGTCGGTGCGCTCGGTTTCCTCGATGTCATCGACATTGCGCCCGTCCAGGTGAATCACTGTCGCAAAAAACTGGCAGGCCACCGCAATGTCTCGGTGCAGCTTGCGGATGCGGCGGCACCGCCGGGATCGGGCTACGACGCGATCTGCTGTTTTTTCCTGCTGCATGAAATACCGGACCAGCACCGGCGGCTCGTGGTCGATGCGCTGCTCGCAGCCGTGCGACCCGGGGGAATCGTCGTCTTCGTCGACTATCACCTTCCGGCGTGGTGGCACCCGCTGCGCCCGGTCATGGCGCTGGTGTTCCGCTGGCTCGAGCCATTCGCGGATGGCTTGTTGCGCACGCGTATAGAGGATCTCGCGAAGCGCAGCGCGGACGTGGACTGGAAGAAGGAAACCTGCTTCGGCGCGCTGTACCAGAAGGTCGTCGCGCGCCGGCTGCGCTAGCCCATTGCAGGGTGCGCTCAGTCGCGAAAATTCTTGAACTGCAGCGGCCTGTCCAGGTCCGCCTTCCTTATCAATGCCATCGCCGCCTGCAGGTCGTCGCGCTGCTTGCCGGTCACTCGCAGCTGATCGCCCTGTATTGAGGCCTGGACCTTCAGCTTCGAGTCCTTGATCAGCCGCTGGAGCTTGCGGCCGCTGTCGGCATCGATGCCGTGACGCAGCACCAGTTGCTGGGTCGCCGAATTCAGCGCGATCTCCGGTTCGCCCGGCTCCAGGCAGGCGATGTCGATGCCGCGCTTGGTGAGCTTCAGCTTGATGATGTCGAACATCTGCTTGAGCTGGAAATCGACCTGCGCTTGAAGCGTGATGAGATGGTCCCCCAGCTCGTAACTCGCCCCCGTGTCCTTGAAGTCGAAGCGCTGGGATACTTCGCGATTCGCCTGGTCGACGGCATTCGCCAGCTCGTGCGTGTCGATCTCGGAGACGACGTCGAATGAGGGCATGTCAGCCGCGCTCCTGCAGCAGCGTGTCGACCAGGGCGGAGAGCTCGCGGTTCTGTTCGTCGTAGTGCGCGCCGGTCGCAGGCCCGCTGAAACCCGCGTGCGTAAAGCGCAGTGTTCCCTTGCGATCGAAAATGAGCAGTGTCGGATACGCGCTGAACTTCTCCAGCTGCGGCAGCTTCTTCAGCACGTCGTTGTCAACTGTCGTGCCGGCGATCAGCACCGGATAGTCGATCGCGAATTTTTCCGCGAATGCGCGCGCAGCCGCCGAGGCGCTCGCGAAGTCCGGCGTGTATTCAAACATCAGCTGGACCACTTCGAGCCCGCGGTCACGGCGGCTCGCGAGCAATTCGCCCAGGAACACGGCCTCGTCATGGCAGTTCGGGCACCAGCTTCCGCCTATCGTGATCATCACGACCTTGTCCGCGAATTGCCCGCCCGGGAATGAGACGAGGCTGCCATCCAGGTCAGGGAAGGTGAACTCGAGGCTCTTCGCGCCGGGCTTCAGGGCGGTCATCTTCGCGGGATCCTCGAGGCGCGCATTCGGGTCGCGGCGGCCGTACCAGGTCTTGTGGGCTCCGCTGCTGCTGTGAAAGTCGCCGGACAAGATGCCGTCGGACCCCAGCCGGCCAAGATAGAGATAGGCGCTGCCGCCGTCGAAGCGCGACAGGAACAGCGTGTCGCCGCGGGCTTCGCCGGCGATGTAGCGATCGTCACCGCTGGCGCGCAGCACGGTGCCGGTAACTTCGTGCCGTTGCTGGGAAAGCTCGGCGATGGCTGCTTCGTCATGCCCCTCGTCGTCGCTGAATGTCACCGCCCAGCGACCGGAGAAATCCATCGGCTCGGCCCCCGGCTTCGGAAAGAAGCGCCAGGCCTGGCCGGGCATTGCGACCACGCGCACGCTCTTGATGACGCCGCGCGGACGCAGGAACTCCACGGTGCCCTCGAATCTCGCATCGAAGAAGCGCGCCACGAGCCGGTGCGAATACCCCGGCATCTGCATGGTCAGGCGATCGCCGTCGAGTCGCACGTCCGGCACGCGTACACGCTCCGGCCCGTTGACCAACCAGGCGACGAGAACGCCGTCCTCGCGCGCGAGTTCGAGACCGAATGGCAGGTCGCCACCCGCGACCGACAACACGGCGCGGTACTGGCCGAGCGGCGGACCGTCGGTGGCTCCAGGCGCGTTGCCGCGCCCGCATGCGGCCAGGCACGCCATTGCAAGCGGGACTGCAATCCAGGCGAGCCAACGACGCGACATGTGCCTTTTCCTTATGACGGCAGCGTGGAGGCGGATCGCGGGAAGCCATCGGCGCCAGCCCGCCAGGGTTCCCATGCTATTGCGATGCGGCCGATGCCGATGTCCGACTTGCGTGGCGCAATGCTGATGCGCGAGAGATCGATGCCGGCCGGATCGAGCGAGGCTGTCAGCTCGCCGGCTTCCTGCTCGATCTGGCGCAGCAGCGTGTCGCGCTCGGCCGCGAGCGCCTCCAGGTTTTCGCCGGCCCGGGCGACGTCGCCGCGTTCCCCGAATACGCGGCCGGCGGACCGCGCAGCCGACCCGGCACGCGTGGTCGCGACACTCCTGCCGCCGAAGATTGCGCCGAGCACCGAAGTTCCGATCGAGATCGCGGTGTCCAGCTTGCGCTGCGAATACTGGGTTTTCTCGCGCTCGACCCGGTCCTGGGCGGTTCGCAGGCGATCATCCAGGGATTTCAGCTTCTTGGCATGCCGGTCGCGGAGTTTCATCACTTCCTGGTCCCGGAATTCGCGCAGGGCGTGGGCAAGGCGCGTGCGGAAGTCGCCTTCGGTCTCGCCCGGATTCGACGTGAGTTTCGGCGCCTTGCATGCCAGCAGCTCTACCGCGCCACTCTGGTACAGGTGGGTAGCGAGGGATCGGCCCCAGTCGGCATGGCTCTTTGCATTCAGTGCGGCTGCAGGCAGTTCAGCGAATGCCGCGTCTTCCACGGGCCCTGCCGCGACGATCGAGTCCAGGTCCGGCACCGTTGCGGCTTCCGACCAGGCGGGTGCGCCATCGGCATCGCCCAGTGGCGTGAGCAGTGCGACCTTGGTCCAGGTATCGATACCGGCGGGTTTGTCGGCGTAATGCAGCTCGGCGGTTGCGGCGATGCGCGGCCGATAAACCAGTTCTCCCGTGCCTGGCCTCGCAGCCAGGAAGATTTCCTGCACCCCTGCCGGCAACACGGGCCGTGCGGCCCGCACGGGTGCCTGTGGCGCCGTGGCTGCAGTCGTTGCCGGCGCCGCGGACTTGCGTCCGTCCATCAGCCGCGAAATCTCCGGCAGCGTCAGCGGCCCGCGCAGGTAGCTGAGTGCCCAGCGCGTGCGGAACAGGAGCGGCTGGTCCTCGCTGGCCCTGCGCATCAGGAAGACGCGCGGGCTGATGCCGGCCATCAGCTTCTCGAGCATCGCGCGATCGAAATCGGCGCCTGCAAGGGCACTCGAGAGTCCGTCAATCACGCGCTGCTGGTCTCTCTCGGTCTGCAGGCGCCCGATGAACCAGGTGCCGGCATTGGACAGGCCCTTGTAATCCAGGTCCACTGGATTCTGGGTCGCAAGCAGGATGCCGAGCCCGAAGGCACGGGCCTGTTTCATCAGCGTCAGCAGCGGCAGCTTGGACGAGGGCATTGCAGTCGGCGGGAAGTACCCGAAGATCTCGTCCATGTAGAACAGGGCGCGCAGCGTCGATGTGCCGGATTGCCGGCGCATCCAGGCGACCAGCTCGTTCAGCACCAGCGTGACGACGAACATGCGCTCGGCGTCGGTCAGGTGCGCAATCGAGACGATGGAAATCCTTGGTTTTCCGTCGGCGGCGAACAGCAGGCGCTGGATGTCGAGCGCTTCGCCCTCGAGCCATACGCCGAAACCGGGCGAGGCGAGCAGGTTGTTGATCGCCATCGCGAGCTCGAGCCGGTCTTTCGCCGGATAGAAGGTTTCGACATCGAAAACGCCGACCTTTTTGAATGGCGGTTTCTGGATCGCGCCGATAAGGCCGGCGAGATCGAGGGCATTGCCCTTGCTCCAGGCCGCATCGACGATGGCCGAAAGCAGGATGTGCTCGCGGCTCTTCAATGGGTCCGCGTTGATCCCGACCAGGCCCAGGAGTCCTGACACCGACGCCGAGATGCGATCGCGGGTTCCGGCAGGATCGCTACCGGCCGGGGGCGGCGCGAAGGAACGCATGATCGACAGCGGCAGTCCCGCGGTGCTGCCGGGCGTGTAGATCGAGACATCCACGGACTCGCGGAAGCGCCGGATGCGCTCGCCGTCCTGGCCCCATTCGGCGAGGCCCTTCTTCCAGGTCTCGGCTGTCTTCGCCGCCAGTTCGTCCGGCGACACGCCCTTGCGCGAGGCCTCGCCCGGGTCGATCCAGGGGCGGAACTCGGCGGGCGTCAGGCCCGGGAAGCTCAGCATCAGGTTCGCTATGTCGCCCTTGGGGTCGATCACGAGCGCCGGGATGCCATCGATCGCGGCTTCCTCCAGCAGGCTGATGCAGAGGCCGGTCTTGCCGCTGCCGGTCATGCCGACGCAGACCCCGTGCGTGGTCAGGTCGCGCGAGTCGTACATCAATGGCTCGGCGGCCAGCGCGTCCGCATTCGGGTCGTACTCGCGGCCGATATAGAAAGCGCCCAGTTTCTCGAAGTCATCCATAGAATTCTCCAGTGCAATCAGCGGCGCGTGGGCCGGCCAGGCTTGCAGGCCGCTCTTGATTATACGCACGGCGGAACCGTGCTACCTTTGCGACCCGCGGAGCGGCGAGGCTGGGGAAAAAAGCGAGATGCGATTTGTCACTTCAATAGCGTTGACAGTGATCGGCAGCCTTGGTGCCGCCACGCAGCCTGCCCACGGTGAAGCACCGGATCCCAACGCCGCTGCGAACGCGTTCTTTGAGCGCGCTTTCCAGGAACGGCTGGAGCTGGATCCGACCCTGGCGACATCGCTGGGCCTGCGGCTGCACTATGGCGAGTGGGGGGATCCGAGCGAGCGGGGCGACCTGGAGCGCTTCGAGCTCGCAAAAAACCAGCTCGCCGAGCTGCGTGCGAGTATCGATCCGGCGGCGCTCGACGCTGCGACGAGACTTTCCTACCGGGTCTTCGAGTCGAGCGAGGAGCGCCGCATCGGGCGTTATCGCTGGCGTAATCACAGCTACCAGATCGACAAGGATGGCCCGCAGGTCCAGGTGCCGGCATTCCTGATCAATGCGCATCGCATCGACACGGAGTCGGATGCGCTCGCGTACATCCAGCGCCTGGTGGGCCTGCAAAGCTACATGAACACAGTGCTCGAGCGGGCGGAGCTGGCTGCGCGCGGGGGCGTGCTACCGCCGAAATTTGTCTATGCGTACGTGATCGAGGATGCCGGAAACGTGATCAAGGGCCGGCCATTCGACGACGGACCCGCCGACAGCCCGCTGTTCGCCGACTTCAAGGCGAAAGTCGGGGCGATCGGGCTCGACGACAAGCGGCGTGAGGAACTGACGGCGCAGGCTGCAGACGCGCTGTTGACGTCGGTGAAGCCCGCCTGGGCGTCAGTTATCGCATGGGCGAAGACGGCGGAGCCGCGCGCCACCACCGATGACGGTATCTGGAAGCTTCCGGACGGCGGCGCGTACTACGATTTCCTGCTCGAGAACTTTACGACGACGAAACTGAGCGCTACCCAGATCCACGACATCGGCCTGCGCGAAGTCGCGCGCCTGCATGGCGAGATGCGCCGGGTGATGCGCGAAGTCGGCTTCGCGGGGGACCTGCAGGCGTTCTTCAATTTCATGCGCACGGACGACCGCTTCTACTATCCGGACACGCCGGAGGGGCAGGCGGCCTGGCTCGCGGATGCCACCCGGACGATTGAAGCGATGCGCGCGAGGCTGCCGGAATTGTTTGTGACCCTGCCGAAAGCGGAGCTGGTCGTGCGCGCGGTCGAGCCATTCCGCGAGAAGTCGGCTGGCAAGGCTTTCTACCAGCGGCCGGCGCAGGACGGCAGCCGGCCGGGCGTGTTCTACGCGAATCTTTATCACATGCGCGAGATGCCGAAGTACGAGCAGGAGGCGCTGGCTTTCCACGAGGGCATCCCGGGCCACCACATGCAGATTGCAGTCGCGTCGGAGCAGGAAGCACTGCCGCAATTCCGGCGCAGTGGCGGCTTCACGGCCTACTCGGAGGGCTGGGGTCTTTACAGCGAGCGATTGGGCAAGGAACTTGGTTTCTACAGGGATCCCTACTCCGAATTCGGGCGCCTCGCGCTGGAACTGCATCGCGCCGTGCGCCTGGTCGTGGACACGGGCCTGCACGCCAAGCGCTGGTCGCGCGAACAGACGATTCGATATCACATCGAGAACAGCCCGACCGGTGAAGACGCCGCGGCCAAGGCGACTGAGCGCTACATCCTGAATCCAGGCCAGGCGACTGCGTACATGATCGGCATGCTCAAGATCGTCGAGTTGCGCGAGCGCGCGGCGGCGGCACTCGGCAAGGACTTCGACATCCGGGAGTTCCACGACCTCATGCTGCGGACCGGAGGCGTTCCGCTCACAGTGCTGGAGTCCGAAGCGCAGCGCTGGATTGACGCCAGGCGCGGCTGAGGACAAGCCATGCATCCTGACGTTCGCCCGTTTTGTCATGAGCCGACCTCGACCTGGAGCTATGTCGTCAGCGATCCTGAATCGCGAACGGCGGCGATCATAGATCCGGCACTCGATTTCGACATCCACTCCGGGCGCTGCTGGACGGCTGCTGCGGACGAAATCGTGGCACACATGCGGCGTGAGCGGCTCACCCTTGAATGGATCCTGGAGACTCATGCTCATGCCGATCACCTGAGTGCGGCGCCGCACATCAAGGCAGTGCTCGGCGGGCGCATCGCGATTGGCGCGGGAATCTGCAAGGTGCAGCAGGTATTTCGCGATGTGTTCAATCTCGGCCCTGGATTTCCGGTGGATGGCCGGCAGTTCGACCGGCTGCTCCGGGATGGCGAAGAATTCCAGGCCGGGTCCATTTCGATTCGCGCGATCGCGACGCCGGGCCACACAAACGACAGCCTGAGCTACCTGATCGGCGATGCCGTGTTCGTCGGCGATTCGATTTTCATGCCGGACGGCGGCACGGCGCGCTGCGACTTCCCGGGTGGCGACGCAGTCGTGCTGTACGCCTCGATCCGCCGCCTCTACGAATTGCCGCCGGATACGCGTGTTTTTGTCTGCCACGACTATTCGCCGGGCGGCCGGGAGATTCGATGCGAGACGACGATCGCCGCCCAGCGTTCCGGCAACATCCACCTGCGGGATGGCGTGACGGAGGCTGAATTTGTCGCACTGCGCACGAAGCGCGACGCCGGGCTCGACGTGCCGGAGCTCCTGTACCCGGCCGTGCAGGCCAACATCCGTGCCGGTCAGCTGCCAGATCCGGAGGCAAATGGCCGCCGTTACCTGAAATTGCCCCTGACCTGCCCCGTGGCTTGACCTGCGGACCAGCGCCAGCCGATACTGGCTTCGTGACTCACGCGATTTCAATGACTGCCGATCTCGGCTGGTGGTGGCGCTGCTCAGGGGAGTGGGCGCCGGTCGCGTAGTTTCTTTTTTTGTTACGGAATTCGAACCAGGGCCCATCTCCGCATGTAACGGGGGTGGGTTTTTCGCATGTCCATGAGCTTGCCATTCGACATCGCAGCGGATCTCGACACGCCGGTTTCGGCCTACCTGAAACTGCGGCCGTTTCATCCGTGCTTCCTGCTGGAGAGCGTCGAGGGCGGCATCCGCCTCGCGCGCTACTCGTTCATCGGCTTTGGCGATCGCCTCGAAGTCAGGCTGGACGGGCACGGACTCGCAATCAATGGCACCCGGTCACCGCGACCAGCGGGCCGGGACGAATTGCTCGCGGCGTTGCGCGATGCACTCGCACACGCGCCAAGGCCGCGGCCGGACGATCATGGCCTGCCGTTGCCCGGTGGTCTCGTCGGCTACTCGTCCTATGATCTCGTGCGGCACCTGGAGTCGCTGCCGCGTCCTGTGCGCGACGAGCCGGCGGTGCCGGAAGCCTGCTACGTCGCGCCGAAATCGCTGCTGGTCTTCGATCACCTGACACGCGGAGTGACGCTCCTGCATGACGGCACAGAGACCGAACGGCAGGCACTGAAGCGCGAAATCATTGCAGCGCTTTCCGGCCCCTTGCCGAAGGCGGCGCGCCGGTTCCAATATGCACCGGCCAGCGCGAGTCTGGGCCGCGGCCAGTTCATAGACGCGGTCACACGAACGAAATCGCACGTCGTGGCGGGCGACATTTACCAGCTGGTGCTTTCGGTCCGCTTCGACGGTGAGTGCGAACTCGACCCATTCGAGGCCTATCGCGCACTGAGGCTGATCAATCCCTCGCCCTACATGTATTACTGCGAAGCCGGTGGCGTGACCGTGGTCGGTTCCTCGCCGGAAGCGCTGGTACGCCTTAGTGGCAGGCGCGCACAGCTGCGACCCATTGCGGGCACGCTGCCGCGCGGCGTCGATGCCGCCGAGGACGAGGCGCATGCGGCGCGCCTGCTGGCGGACCCGAAGGAGAACGCCGAGCACGTGATGCTCGTGGACCTGGCACGCAACGACCTCGGCCGTGTCGCCAGCCCGGGTTCGGTGCAGGTCGATCCCTACCGGCTGATCGAGCGCTACAGTCACGTCATGCACATCGTGAGCGGCGTCAGCGGGGAGCTGGCGCCGGGGCGCGACGCTTTCGACCTGTTCGCCGCGGCGTTTCCTGCCGGGACGCTGGTTGGCGCCCCGAAAGTGCGCGCAATGCAGATCATCGACGAGCTCGAGCCGGTGGGCCGCGGGCTCTATGGCGGCACGGTCGGATACTTCGGCAAGGGCGGGGACATGGACCAGGCCATCACGATCCGTACATTGGTGTTCGCGAACGGCCGCTACAGTTACCAGGCAGGAGCCGGCATCGTCGCCGACAGCGTGCCAGAGCGCGAGCACGATGAAGTCATTGCAAAGAGTGCGGTGCTCAGGCGCGCGCTCGAACTCGCGGAGGGCGGCCTGTGAAACCGCGGCTGCTGCTGATAGACAATTACGATTCCTTTACCTACAACCTGGTGCAGGCGTTTCTCGTGCTCGGCGCCGATGTCAGGGTGCATCGAAATGACCGGATCACGGTGGAGGAGGCGCTAGCAATCGAGCCGACGCATCTATGCGTGTCACCGGGTCCAGGCACGCCTGCAGACGCGGGCCTGTCGATGCGCATGATCGAGACTTTCGCGGGCCGCGTGCCGGTGTTCGGCGTGTGCCTCGGCCATCAGGCGATCGTCGAGGTTTTCGGCGGCCGTATCGTGCGCGCCGCGCGGCTGATGCATGGCAAGACCTCGCCGGTGCAGCACGATGGCCGCGGATTGTTCGAGGGGCTGCCGAATCCGTTCGAGGCCGGGCGCTATCACTCGCTGATCGCCGAGCGCGAGCAGATCCCGGCGGAACTCGAAGTGACGGCCTGGACCGCGGAAGGCGAGATCATGGGCGTACGGCACCGGTCACTTCGGCTGGAAGGCGTGCAATTCCACCCCGAAAGCATCCTGACACCCGATGGCCCGCGTCTGATGGAACATTTCCTGCAGGCGGGAACCCGCAAGTGAATCGCCCCGGCAAGGAAGCGCTGGAGGCGCTGCTCGAGCGCAGGAATCTGGCGGAGGATGCGGCTTTCGAACTGATGCTCGCGCTGACGGATGCCGAGATGACGCCCGCGATGGCGGGAGCATTACTCGCCGCGCTTCGCGTCAAGGGCGTGACGGCGGATGAGGTGCGCGGGTTCGCGCGCGCAATGCGCTCGCTGGCGCGGCAGCCGCGGATTGCCGCGGGCGGGCTCATCGCGGACGTCGTCGGCACGGGTGGCGATGGTTCACACAGCCTCAACCTGTCGACCGGCGCGGCGCTCCTGGCCGCAGCTTCGGGTGTGCGCATCGTCAAGCATGGGAATCGCTCGGTGTCTTCGCGATCCGGCAGCGCGGACGTGCTGGAAGCGCTGGGCCTGCCGCTGCCGCTCGATGAGGCAGGCGCCGGCCTGTGCCTAGATCGCACCGGATTCACATTCCTGTTTGCCCCGCATTACCACCCGGCGATGAAGGCGATCGCGCCGGTGCGCGCGGCGCTCGGCGTGCGCACGATCTTCAACCTGCTGGGACCGCTCGCGAATCCCGCCCAGGCGCCCTATGCGCTGATCGGCGCGTGGAGCCTGGAAGTCGCGAGCCTGATGGCGGAGACACTCTCTGGCATGGAAATCCGGCGCATGTTCGTCGTGCACGGCGACAGCGGCTGGGATGAACCGACTCCTGCTTCGCCATTCACGATTTTCGACGTGACGCCGGGCACTGTAAGGAAGGCCAGGAGGAGCGCCGCTGACTTCGGGTTGCGGGCCTGTGATGAGCTGGAACTCAAGGGCAGCGACGCCGCGAGCAATGCGACGCGCCTGGCCGCGGTGTTGCGCGGAGAGGAATCAGGCGCGCATCGTGACGCGCTGGTCATGGGCGCTGCCCTCGTTGCCGAGGTCACCGGGCTCGCACGGAATGCCGCTGAAGGCACGAAGCTCGCGACGGCAGCGATTGACGACGGCCGCGCAGCGGCGCTGCTTCAGGGCATCGTCGATTTTGGCAGGGAGCGCCGCAGTTGAGCGGCTTCCTCGATCGCATGGCTGCGGCGAGCCATGCTCGCCTCAGGCAAGCCCGCGCGCGTGAGCCGCTGACCGTGCTCCGCGCCAGGGCGCTTGCGACGCCGCAACCGTTGCCGCTGCGACTTCATGGCCGCTTCGACCTGATCGCCGAGTTCAAGCGCCGCTCGCCATCACTCGGCCGGCTGGGCGACGACGACCTCGAAAGACGCGTTACCGCCTATGCCGAGGGAGGTGCGGCGGCAGTCTCCGTGCTGACTGAACCTTCGCAATTCCACGGCAGCCTCGAGCACCTGAAAACCGCCGCCGCAACACTTGCTCCAATGCACGTTCCCGCAATGCGAAAGGATTTTCTGGTTGATCCTTACCAACTCTACGAAGCCCGCGCAGCCGGCGCCGGCGGCGTACTGCTCATCATTCGCATGCTGTCCGATGCCTCGCTCCGTGAGATGCTCGACTGCGCCCGCAAGCTAGGTCTGTTCGCCCTCCTGGAAGCTTTCGACACCAATGACATCTCGCGCGCCACGGCCGAGGTGGCGGTGGGTGTCCCCGAGCGGAGCATAAAGTTCCTGCGAAGCGAGGGGACACCCCCGCCGGATCCCGGCCGTGGCGCGTTGGCAATTCTCTTCGGCGTCAATTGCCGCGACCTTCAGACACTTGAAGTGATGCCACGGCGATTTATCGAAATGGCGAAAGCGCTTCCACCGGGCATGCCGCGCGTTGCGGAGAGCGGTATCACTACGCCGGCCGCGTGCGGCGAGGTCGCGCGCATCGGATACCGGTTGGCGCTGGTCGGCAGCGTTCTGATGACTGCGCCAGATCCTGCCGGTGTGATTCGCACGATGATTGCGACAGGCAGAACTGCGACATGAGCCTGCTGGTCAAGATCTGCGGCATGGCAACCGACGAGGCGATCAACGCCGCCGTCGCAGCCGGTGCCGACGCCATCGGCTTCGTATTTCACGGACCATCACTGCGCAGCGTCGAACCCCTGCGCGCAGCCACGCTTGCAGGCTCGATACCGGCCGGTATCCTGCGCGTCGCGGTGACACTGCACCCCTCGCAGGCGCTCGTCGATCGAGTGCTTGCCGAATTCCTGCCGGACGTCTGGCAGTCGGATGCGGTGGACTTCGAGGCCCTGCACTTGCCACCGACAATCACATGCTGGCCGGTCTGGCGTTCCGGCGCATCTTCGCCGGAGACACCGCCACCGCGGCTTCTGTTCGAAGCGGCCGAAAGCGGCGCCGGCGCTCGGGCGGACTGGACTGCGGCGGCACGCCTCGCGAAGTATTGCGGACTGATTCTCGGTGGCGGCCTTGACGCGGCCAATGTCGGCGCTGCGATCGCGGCAGTGCGCCCTTACGGTGTCGACGTATCGAGCGGCGTGGAGCGCGAGCCTGGTGTCAAGGATCCGGCGATGATCCGGGCGTTCATCAAGGCGGCAAGGACCGCCGATCAGGGAGTGACGTCATGAGTGCAGCACTTGCGGTTGATGAGGTTGCGCGCCTGCTGGCTGAAGAACTGGCCGGCCGCCTGCCCGACGGGCGCGGACGCTTTGGCCCGTTCGGCGGGCGCTACGTGCCCGAGACGCTGGTGCCGGCGCTCGATCGATTGCAGGAAGGTGTGGAACGCTTTCTTCACACCCAGGAGTTCCAGAGTGAGCTCGCGCAGGAACTGACGAGCTGGGCGGGCCGGCCGACTGCGTTATCGCGGGCCAGCGGTCTGTCGAGGGAGTGGGGCGCCGAGGTGTGGATGAAGCGCGAGGACCTCGCGCACACCGGTGCGCACAAGATCAACAATGCGATCGGCCAGGCATTGCTCGCAAGGCGGCTCGGTGCAGTACGCGTGATTGCGGAGACTGGCGCCGGCCAGCATGGCGTTGCGAGTGCCGCGGCCTGCGCGCGGCTTGGCCTGCCCTGCGTCGTCTACATGGGGGCGGTGGACATGGAGCGCCAGGCGCCCAATGTCGGTCGCATGAAACTCCTGGGCGCACAGGTCGTCCCGGTCGCGAGTAACGACCAGACATTGCGCGCCGCGATTGACGAGGCCCTGCGCGACTGGGTTGCGGACCCGATGGGCACCTATTACCTGCTCGGCTCCGCCGTAGGGCCGCATCCTTATCCGTACCTGGTGCGCGAACT
>JAOUGR010000235.1 GCA_029857655.1 Gammaproteobacteria bacterium
GAATGGCATCTCGACGAGTCTGCCGCTCGACGTGCAGCAAGCCTTCGTGCGTACCATCCGCGGTTTCGAAAAGGCGGAACTGACGAGACCCGGCTATGCGATCGAGTACGATTACTTCGATCCGCGCGGACTGAAGTACAGCCTGGAGACCAAGTCCCTGGCCGGACTTTACTTCGCCGGCCAGATCAACGGCACGACCGGCTACGAAGAGGCCGCGGCGCAGGGTCTGCTTGCGGGCATCAACGCGGCGCTCGCGGTTTCGGGCCGCGAGCCCTGGTGGCCGCGCCGCGACGAGGCTTACCTCGGCGTGCTCGTGGATGACCTGATCACGCGCGGGGCGATCGAGCCCTACCGGATGTTCACCAGTCGTGCGGAGCACAGGCTGCTGCTGCGCGAGGACAATGCCGACTACCGTCTGACGGCGCTTGGCCGCGGGCTCGGGCTCGTCGACGATGCGCGCTGGACGTTTTTCTGCCTGAAGCGCGACGCCACGAAGGTCGAGATCGAAAGACTCTCGGGAATCGTGCTGCGACCCGGCACGCCATCCGGCGACGAGGCGGCCGGCCTACTTGGCGCACCACTGCCGCGCGAACAGCGCGCCTTCGAATTGCTGCGTCGGCCGGACGTGAATTACGCGACGCTGACATCGCTCGCCTCGATAGGACCGGCGGCAACCGGAGACGACGAACGACTCGGGCCGCAGGTTTCCATGCAGGTCGAAGTCCGTGCGAAGTATTCTGGCTACATCGAGCGGCAGCAGGCCGAAATCGAGCGGCAGTTGCGTCACGAGCAGACACGGCTGCCGGAAGCGATCGACTACGCAGTAGTTGCGGGCCTTTCAAACGAGGCACGCCAGCGGCTGGCGGAATTGCGGCCCGAGACCGTCGGCCAGGCGTCGCGACTTCCGGGCATCACGACCGCGACGATCTCCATCCTTCTCGTGCACCTCAAGAAGCGCGCGCGGGCCGCATGAACCTGCGTCGCGGCGCCGTAATCGTCGCGCTGGTCGCCGCAGTCCTCTGGGCCGCCTGGTATTTCACCACACGCGAAACGCAAGCGCCGCCGGAGGACTCACAGGAACTGCGGCGCGGCAACGGCACGGAGCCGGACTCGATCGATCCTCAGCTTGCGCGCATGGAATCGGCAATGACGATCCTGCGCGACTGCTACGAGGGGCTTGTCTCGATGGCGCCGGACGGAGGCACCATCGCCGGTGCCGCGGAGTCCTGGTCCACGAGCGAAAACAGCCGGACCTATACATTCAGGCTTCGAAACGACGCGCGCTGGTCGAATGGCGATCCGCTGGTCGCGGAGGACTTCGCCTTCGCATTTCGGCGCCTCGTCGACCCGAAGACGGCATCGCAGTACGCGCTGATGCTGGAGCCGGTCGTGAACGCGACCGACATCGTCGCGGGGCGACAACCGCCGGAGAAGCTCGGCGTGTCGGCGCCGGACGATGCGACGCTGATAGTCCAGCTCGCCGAACCAACCTCCTATTTCCTGGCGATGCTTTCGCACCCAAGCACCTTCCCGGTGCATCGCCCGACGCTTGCCGCACGTCCGGGGGATTTCGCACGGCCGGGAGTCGCGGTGACCAATGGTGCGTTCGTGCCGACGGACTGGCAGATCGGTTCGCACATCATCGCGGTTCGAAATGCCCGTTACTGGAATGACGCCGCGACGCGGCTTTTGTCGGTGCGCTATGTGCACGTTGCGGATCCGCAGACCGAACTGACCCGGTTTCGGGCAGGCGATCTCGACGCAACCTACACGATTCCACCGGGCGAGCTATCGCGGCTGGAGCGCGAACTGCCGGGACAATTGCACGTCGCGCCGCACGTCGGTGTCTATTACTACGGCTTTGCACTCGATCTGCCGCCATTCCATGATGCAGGCGCACTCCGGCGCGCGCTTGCGATGGCGGTCGATCGCGATCTGTTGACGACACAGGTGCTGGGCGACGGCGAGCGCCCGGCATACAGCTGGGTGCCGCCTGGTGTCGCAGGCTACGAACCACAGGCATTCGCCTGGGCGGGGCTTTCGAGGGAAGCGCGCATTGCCGAAGCGCGGCGGCTGTATCGGGAAGCGGGTTACTCGCAGGAAAAGCCGCTGAAGGTCGAGCTGCGCACCAGCAAGAGCCCGCTGCACGATCGGATCGCGCTCGCTGTGACCGCGATGTGGAAGGAAATGCTCGGCATCGAGGTGAGCTTTCGCTCCGAGGATTTCCGCGTCCTGAAGCAGGCGATCGATGCCCGCGAGACCGCCTTGTTTCGCGGCAGCTGGATCGGCGACTACAATGATGCCTATTCATTCCTGCAGGTGCTGAAGGGCGGCTTTGGCATCAACCTGCCGCGTTACCGTAATGATTCCTACGACCGGGCGCTGTCGGCTGCATCTCTTGCGAGCGGGGCAGAGCGCGCGACACTGCTGGCAGCTGCAGAACGCCAGGTGCTCGAGGACGTTCCCCTGATCCCGCTCTATTTTTACGTGTCGAAACACCTGGTCGCGCCGCGAGTCGGCGGCTGGTACGACAACGTCATGAACGTCACGTACAGCAAAGACCTTTCGCTTAACTAGTCGACGCGTTGCGTCGACGTTTGGAGAAATATCATGGGCAACTTTTTCGGCTTTGATGTGAAATCAATTGACGGAAATTCTGACTTGCTCGGCGGCCTGAAAGGCAAGGTCGTGCTCGCGGTCAATGTCGCGAGCAAGTGCGGGCTGACACCGCAATACACAGGGCTCGAGGAACTGCACGAAGAACTTGCGAAGGAAGGATTCTCGGTCGTCGGCTTCCCATGCAACCAATTCGGGGCGCAGGAGCCCGGCAGCGAGAAAGAGATCCAGACCTTCTGTTCAGCGAACTACGGGGTGACCTTTCCGATGAGTGCAAGGCTCGAGGTCAACGGCAACGGCCGGCACCCGCTGTACGCCTGGCTGACCGATCCGACGAACGGATACCCGGGCGACATCCAGTGGAATTTCGAGAAATTCCTGATCGACCGTGACGGGCACCTGCTGAAGCGCTACGCGCCGACAACGAAGCCGCGCGACAACGGCCTGATGCAGGACATCGCGGACGCACTGTAGTCGCGGCGCCCGCGACCCAGGCTATTTTTCCTTCTTGCTCTTGCGCTTGATGTCCTGGCCGTGGGCGCGCTTGTATGTCTGAATATCCTTGAACCGGCCGTTCTTGTCGCGCACGGCATAAAGCTTGGTTCCGGAAACGCTCCGGTGTGTGGTTCTCTTGGTCACTCTGCTTCCCTCGTCTTTACGATGACTTACCCATCTTCTGGCGGATGACGCCGATGATGGCCATCAATACCGCGCCCCCGACCCCACCGCCGGCCACACTGGACACGATAGAACCCATGTCCCCGCCCGCGCCCGCCGCTCCCGCCGCGCCCATGCCGAGCATGCCAAGGACCTGTCCGCCAAGCCCGCCCCCGAGGATGCCGACAATGGAATTGCCGACAGTGCCGAGGCTGAACTTCTTCATCGCTGCGCCGGCGACATTGCCGCCGACCGCGCCGCTTGCCAGTTGAATCAACAGACTCGTGATGTCCATATGGACTCCCCTTGTGAGCTTGTTTTCAAGCGGCAATGATGCACTACAGCAGGCAACAATGCACCCTGTCTTGCAACCCGGCGCGCGCTGCCCGTAACATTCC
Organism: Gammaproteobacteria bacterium; assembly: GCA_029857655.1. GTDB lineage: Bacteria > Pseudomonadota > Gammaproteobacteria > Steroidobacterales > Steroidobacteraceae > SCUD01. The sequence continues at coordinate 3,672 of JAOUGR010000235.1, forward strand.
GGACCGCTTGCGGCGCCCGGCAGCGCGACAGCCAAGAGAAGGTTTCAATGCGACTGGTATTTGCAGCTCTCACGCTACTGCTCGCCGCGCCTGCGCTCGCGGACGAAGGAAACGCCGAGCGCGGCAGCGGGCTCGCCTACACCTGCATGGGTTGCCACGGCATCGAGAATTACAAGAACGCGTATCCGAAATATTCCGTGCCGAAACTCGGCGGCCAGAACGCGACGTACATTG
>JAOUGR010000236.1 GCA_029857655.1 Gammaproteobacteria bacterium
GTGCCGGCGTCTTCGTAGGCGCGCTGCAGCGCGAGTTTCTGGCCGCCGGCGCGCGGCGCGTAGATCGCGCTGCTGCGCCCGTCGCTGGAAGACCCGATGCCTTTGAGCACGGCGTAGATGCGGTCGCCGTCGCGTTCGGCGTCTTCAAGGCGCTTGAGCACCAGCAGGCCGAGGCCTTCGCCGAGCACCGTGCCGTCGCAGTCGCGATCGAACGGCTTCGCATCGCCCGTCGGCGACAGGGCCGGGGTCTTGCTGAAGCACATGTACATGAAGATGTCGTTGAACGTGTCGACGCCGCCGGTGATGACCATGTCCGAGCGGCCGGCGGAGAGTTCGAGTCCGGCGAGGTGGATCGCCGCCAGCGAGCTCGCGCAGGCGGCGTCGACGACGCAATTGGTGCCGCCCAGGTCGAGGCGGCTGGCGACGCGTCCGGCGGCGACGTTGCCGAGCAGTCCGGGAAAGGAATTCTCCTGCCAGCCGACGTACGAATCCGAAATGCGCTGCACGACGTCCTCGGCCACGCCGGCGTCCACGCCGGCGTCCTTCAGCGCCCTGCGCCAGATCGGGTGGCCGAGCCGTGCGCCGAGCGGGATCACGAGCTCCAGCGCGCCGGTGACCCCGAGAATCACGCTGGTACGCTCGCGATCGAACGCGCGGCCCGTGGATTTTCCATTCACGCTGCCCGCGGCATAGCCGGCGTCCGCCAGCGCGCGCTGGGCGGCGAACATGCTGAGCAGCTGCGATGTGTCGGTTGCCTCGATGTCCTTCGGCGCCATGCCGAATTCCATCGGGTTGAAATTCACCGGCGACAGGAACCCGCCGCTGCGCGCGTAGGTGCGGTCCGGGGATTTCGGGTCGGCGTCGAAATAGTCGGCCGCGTTCCAGTGCGAGCCGGCCGGCACGGGCGTGATGGCGTTGACGCCGTTCTTGATGTTGGCCCAGTAGGCCTGCAGGTCGTCCGCCTTCGGGAACAGGCAGCTGATGCCGACAATGGCGATGGGGCTCGTTTTGTCTCTCATGTCTTGCTTTTCATGCCTTCAAAAAGCTGGCGCAGCTGCGTCGCTGCACCCTGCATCAGATTCTCGGCGACTACCACCACGCGCCGGTTCTCCGGCTTCTCGAGGAACGTGCCGCGCGTCCATTCGTTGAAGGCGCCCATCGCCGGCCCGCACCACACCTGGTAATCCATCGTCCGAGATGGTTCGCCCGCGTTCGCCCAGCGCGAACTCAAGCCGAGGTAACTCCGGAACACGAGCGCCATCCGGTGCTTCGGATCGCGTTCCGCGCGCTCCACCTGCGCCGGGTCCCGTGTCGCGAAAAAATCCCTTGTGCCGCGCCAGGCATCTTCGAGCGTCGTACGAAGAAGTTGCTTTTCAATGAAGGCCTTATCCGCTTCCGGCAAGGCCTCCAAGCCCGCGTTTGCCCGGTACAGATCATACAGCTTGGCAGCGCGCATTGGGAACATCGTCCCGCGCTTGAGCACCTGTACCCGGACCCCCATTTCGAACATGTCCGCAGCGGGTGCCATGGCGATGTCCGCCTGCTCGGCCTGGGCGAGCATTCGCCGCACGGCATCCGAGCTGCCCGACTCGACGCAGGCCTGATTCACGGAGCCCGTCAGGACGTAGGCGGCTCCCATGGCAAATGCCGCCGCCAGCCCCGCTGGCGTCGACAATCCGCCCGCCGCGCCCACCCGCAAGGGCTGGTCGTAGCCGTATTGGGCCTGGAGCCGGTCGCGCAGCGCGAGGAGCGTCGGCAACAGCGTCACCAGGGGGCGATTGTCGGTATGGCCGCCGGAATCCGCCTCCGCCGTCAAGTCCTGGGCCATCGGGATGCACGCCGCCAGGACCGCCTGCTCGGCGGTGATCTCCCCGGCACGCACGAGTTCTTCGAGGAATTCCCGCGGCGGCGGGGAAAAGAACTGCGTCGCGACTTCCACGCGCGAAACCTTGGCGATGATGCGGTTGGGCGTCACCACGCGCCCCGCAGCGTCGCGCTTGATGCCGCTCACGCGATAGCGCACCACCGGCAGCGTGAGGCGCAGGTAGGCGGACGCCTCCACCAGATGTATTCCCCGCTTCAGGTACAGGTCCACGACGCCCGATTCGAGATCAGGCTCGTTGGGACTGTGGATGAGGTTGAAGCCGTAGGGCGCGCCGGGGCAGGTACGCGCCAGTTCGTCGATCGCCGATTCGATGCGTTGCAGGCTCAGGCCTGCAGCGCCGAAAAATCCGAGCATTCCCGCGCCGGCCATTTCCGCGACCAGCCGGGTCGATGCGATGCCGTTGGCCATCGCTCCCGCGACGTAGGCGTAGCGCAGCCGGTGGTCCCGGCGAAACGATTCGTCCCCCAGATTTTCGGGTTTCAGCACCGAGGCAAGGCCGCCGGCGTTCTGGCGTTCGAGGGTTTCCAGCATGGCATGCAACGATACTGCGGACCGCGCCTTTGTTAAAGGCCCGGTCGCGGGCCTTGTAATGCCAGACTCGCTCCGCAGATTCTGCAATACCGGGCGTCAACTTGGTGACGGTCGCAGCCGCATTCGCCGCACTTCCCGTCCGGGCCGCGCCGAACGTGAAACCGCTGGGCGGTCATTTCGGCGCTGACGATTCCGGTCGGCACGGCGAGGATGCCCCACCCGATCAGCATCATGAACGAGGCGAGCGCGCGGCCGATGTCGGTGCGCGGGACGAGATCGCCGTAGCCCACCGTCGATATCGTGCTGATCGCCCAATAGACCGAGATGGGAATGCTGGTGAAGCCGTGCTTCGGGCCTTCGATCACGTACATGAGCGTGCCGACGATCAGCACGATCATCACCACAACCGACAGGAAAACCAGGATCTTGCGGCGGCTGGCCGCCATCGCGTCCGCAAGCAGGCGATACTCGGTCAGGTAGGCTGTCAACTTGAAGATCCGCATGATGCGCAGGAGCCGCAGGATTCGCACGTCGATCAGCAGCGCCGCTTCCGGAAAGAGCGCGGCCAGGTAAGTCGGCAGGATCGCGATAAGGTCCACGATGCCGTAGAAGCTCAGGGCATAGCGCAGCGGACGCTCGACGCAGGACAGGCGCGCGACGTATTCCAGCGTGAAAAGGATAGTGAAGATCCATTCCAGCGCGGTCAGCAGCGTTCCGTGCCGCAGCGTCATACTCTGTACGCTGTCGGCCAGCACCGCGGCGACGCTCAGCAGGATCGCGGCGATCAGGCCGATGTCGAAGATCCTGCCGGCGCGCGTGTCGGACTCGAAAACCACGTTGAACACGTGCCGCCGCCAGCCCGCAGCAGGCTTGCCGAGCAGGTAGGCGTCTGATTCCGGCAACTCCGGATCAACAGCTGCGCGCGCTTCGAATTGCGTCAAGGAATCGGCCCTGGCCTGGACATGGATCGCCTAATGCCGTCGCGCCTCGCGCGCCGCGCCGCTCGCGATCAGTTGCTCGATGGCGTCGTCCCGCAAACCCGCTTCGCGCAGTACCTCGCGCGTGTGCTCGCCGAAGCGGGGCGCATGGCGCCGGTACTCGGGCGCCGATTCGGACCATTCCGAGGGCACGGCCATGGTGCGGATGCGGCCCTCGCTCGGGTGCTCGACCTCGCGGAAATAGCCGATGGCCGCGAGGTGCGGGTCGTTCAGGATGTCCTCGAGCGAATTCATCCGTTGCACCGGGATGTCGGCCGCTTCCAGCGCCGCGATCCAATCGGCGGTGCTGCGCTTGGCCATTTCTTCCGCCACCAGCGCGTAGGCGCCCTCGAAATCGCGGCTGCGCGCTTCCTGTGAGGCGTAGCGCGGATCCGAGAGCAGGTCGGGGCGGCCGATGACGCGGAAAAACGCCTGCCACTGCTTGTCGTTGTAAACCAGCACGCAGACGTAGCCATCGGTCGTCCGGTAAGGACGGCGCTCCTT
>JAOUGR010000237.1 GCA_029857655.1 Gammaproteobacteria bacterium
ACGAGGCCAGCGTCGTAGACGTGCCGAGCATGCGGTCACTCGAACATCTGCCCGAGGATGAACAGGTTGCGCTGAAATACCTGCTGTGGGGCGACGACCGGCCGCCTGTATCCGCGCACGAGGGACACGAGCCGCCGGCGCCGCTGGCGCCGCCTGGCGTCATCATCCAGGTCGTCGATGCGACCAATCTTGAAGCACACCTGGAACTCACCATCGAACTGGCCCGGCTCGGCAGGCCGATGGTCATCGCATTGAACATGATGGACGCTGCGCTCGACAGGGCCTTGTACATCAATATCGGAATGTTGAGCAGGCTGCTCGGCCTGCGCGTCGTGCCGGTGGTAGCGTTGATGGGCCAGGGCGTGTCGCAGTTGTTCGCTGCGGCGGCGGATGCGGCGCGCGATCCAGCCGCTCCACCGCCGCAGCCGATAAGCCCGCACATCCTGGCCGCACTGCGGCCGTTGAGCCAGGCGCTGGATCGGCGAGAACTGCAAGACGCGTTCAGGGTGCCGCATGATCTGCTGCTCGCGCAGGTGGCCGCCGGCGATGGTTATTTCCTCGGAGAATTGCGCCAGCACTTTCCGGAACTCCTGCCGCGGCTGGAAGAACTGCGTCGCGAAGCGGCACTGAAGCTGCCCCGGCCGCTGGAGGAGGAGTTGCACGCGGATCGTCATCATCGCGCGGCGACCTTGTGCGAGGCGGCGACGAAGATGGGCGCGGCGGCGGAAGCCGGCGGCTGGCGATATTGGCTCGACGAGCTGTTCCTGCATCCCCACTGGGGCCTGGTCGGCAGTCTGATGGTGTTTGCGGCGGTGCTGTTCGTCGTACTCGACATCAGTGCGTGGATCGACTCGGTTACATCGGCCCGGCTAGTGGAACTGGCAGCTGGCTGGCACCCCCAGTCGACCGTAGGGGTAGTGGGGCGCGCCGTCGTGGATGGTTTGATCGGACTGGCGGGCATAGTCATTCCTTACATGATTCCTTTGGTGCTGCTGCTGGTGGCACTCGAACAGGCTGGCGTCATGCAACGCATCGCGTTTGTGGTTGATCGCGGCTTCCATCGCCTCGGCCTGCACGGCGGGGCCGCGTTCGTGTTCCTGCTGGGTCTCGGCTGCAACGTGCCGGCAATTGTAAGCGCGGCGAAACTTGCTCCCGGGCGCGAGCGCGTCATCGCTTCGGTCCTGACGACACTCGTGCCTTGTTCGGCGCGCTCCGCGATCATCCTGGCGCTCGGTGGCAAGTATCTGGGCGGCGCCGGCGTATTCGCGATCTTTGCGCTGGCGATCGTGGTGATCGCCGTGACGGGCAGGCTGCTGGCGCGGCGCCCAAACGCGCTTGGCCCCGGGCAGATACCGGACATCCCTCCCTACGCGCTCCCCCGCCCGCGAGAATTGATGGTTGAAGGATGGTCGAGGACGAAAGACATACTCACCATCGTTACGCCCCTGCTGGTCGGCGGCAGCATCGTGCTCGCGCTGCTGAATCACGTGGGCGCGGATGCGGTCATCAATACGGTGTTCACCCCGATCACCGCGTGGTGGCTGGGCCTGCCCGCGGTGCTGGGTGTGCCGATCCTGTTCGGAATCCTGCGCAAGGAACTTTCCCTGCTGATGATCTACCAGGCGCTCGGGACCTTTGACGTAGGCAGCCTGCTCGACTGGGTGCAGATCATGACGTTCCTGATTTTTCTGACGTTCTATATCCCGTGCATCTCCACTTTCGCGGCGATGCTCAAGACCATCGGACGCAGGAATGCCTTGTGGTCGGCGGGACTCTCCGTCGGAATCGCACTGGCCTTGAGCGGGGTTGCCCGGCTCTTGATGGAAGGCGTGAGGGCGACAGTCGCCTGAGATTGGGGGAGCAACGAAAAGATCCAATGTGACTTTCTAAGCGATCGTGATCGGCGGCGACCAAGATGGGCTGACCGCCGCAGCCTATCTGGGCAAAGCGGGACTGAAGGTTTTGGTGCTGGAACGGCGCGCCGTGCTGCGCGGCGTTGTCTCCGGTGCCTCCGGCCGCAACGCTGCGATGCGCGTGCTGGAGTACGCTAGGCGAGGGCGGTGAGTCCCCTCGCGAGCCCGCCCAATCTCATTCCGCCTACGGCTTCGGACCGCCAAAGTCATAGCGCACGGTGAACGAGATGACCTGGACGTCGTAGTTGTACGGGTCGGCGCCCAGCGCCAGCAGCGTCGCCATCGTAGCGGGCTGCACGCCCTGCAGCGCCCAGTCGGAGGTCTCCAGCTTCTCGTAGCGGTAACCGGCGCCGAGCTTCAGCGCGTCATTCACCTGGTAGTACACGGCGAACCGGGCGCTCGTGAACTCGCTCTCGTTGCGCGGGAAAGCGCCCGTGATGGTGTTGATCTCGCCCTCCGACTTGGCCTTCGCCAGGTCCAGCTGCAGGTCCCACTTGTCGGCGATGCCCATGTACTTGGCGCCGAGGCCCAGCGTGCGATAAATATCCTTGTGGGTCGCGGCCCATGGGTTTGGCGGCGTCCCACCGACATTCGTTTGCTCGGCCTTGATCTGTTGGTAGGCGACATCGCCATAGACGCTCAGGCCTTCCTTGGGTATCCAGGTGACGTTCAAGGCGCCGCGCCGGTCGCTGCCGGTCTTGAGGCCGTAGAAAGACTTCCGGTAGATGTCGTTGGCGATCTGGCCGTCCAGCGCCAGCGTGACGCTTGCGGCCGGCGCCCACGACAGCTTGACGTCGCCGAAGTCGCGGTCGCGGTTGGCCAGGTTGTACTTCCAGAACAACGGATTTTCCCACGACTCGGGCGTGCGCAAATCGGCGGCATCCTTGTGAGTCTCGCCGATGCGCAGCACCAGCGTCGCACCGCCGAGTCCGCTCAGCCGGATGCCCGAATAGCCCGTGCCCTCGGTCGTCTTGTCGACGTCCTGCTCGGTGCGTTTCAGTTCCTCGCCGCGCGCGCCGACGAACAGCCGGACTTTGTCGTACACCCGGTACTCGCCTTCGATCTCGCCGCGCAACCGCTTGTAGTCGTAGCGCTCCGGCGTGATGGAGCCCGGGATACTCAACATGTCGCTTTCCACGTAGCCGTTGGCAAACGTGATCGCGCTGGTATTGTCCTTGCGTTCGTCGTAGGCAGCCGAGCCGCGGACGCGGATCCTGTCGAACGGATGCGTCGCCAGCGTGAGCCCGAAGTGGTTCACATCGGTGTCGCCGTTCAGCGAGGCGCGCGGCAACGCGCCAGGCGCCAGGCCGGCGTTGGTCGTGAATGGCAGCAGCGCGGCATCCTGCGACAGCGTGCCGAGGATCGCGTTGAAGCCGATCGAGGTATCGTATGCAAAGTACGCGCCGGCGCTAAATACGACCTGCTTCGACTCGTTGTCCGGCGCCGTAGCCATGCGGCCCGTGGCCGCGCCGTTGAAGGCGATGTACGGGTTGTCCCAGGTCAGGCCGTTCAGCGCGTTGTCGTACTTCTGCACGAAATACGACAGCCGGGCAAAGGCCGACTCACCCTTCCACTGCACGCCGAGCTCGTAACTGTTGATGGTGCTGTCGATCGGCTCAGGGATCTGCAGCGCCGTCGTGAAATTGCCCACGCCGCTGTAGCCGACGCCTTCCTTGTCCTCGCGACGAATGTTGGCGAACGCGCCGAAAGCTTTCGACAGGCGTACGTTGAACGCCACGCCCGCGCTCTTGCGGTCGTGCCCGATGTCGATCGGCTGCAGTGCCGTGTTGAGGTTGGTCATTCCGCCGGTCGTGCTGGCGGGAACCCAGGCTGCCGGCAGGGACAGCTGGTCGTTAGTGGGGCCGATCTCGAACGGTGTCGCTGTGTCGTCAAATGTACGTTTCGGAATGGCGTCGTAGAACAGCCGGGCGGAAAAGATTCCTTCCTTGCCGATCGTTACCGCCGCGTCCCGCGAGCGC
>JAOUGR010000238.1 GCA_029857655.1 Gammaproteobacteria bacterium
TCTGGTTCATGCGGCAGCACTGGAACTGGGAGGCGACGCTGGCAGTGGTGTAGAAGGGCCCGCCCGAACCGAAGCCGGTGAACGGCGGGCTGGACTCGTACTGGACGATCTTGTCCACCACCGTCTGCGCCTCGGTGGCCGTATCAACCGGGATTCGTCCGACCGAAAAGTAGGGGAAGAGGGCGTCCAGGAAGAGGAGCTGAATGTGGGGATAGGTCGCATAGTTCCAGTCCGATCCCGTGGTGGAATCGGGCTCGCTGGTGGTGTCGTAATTCGTGCGTGAGGGCGGCACCTTTTCCGAATCACCCACCAGCAGGACGTAGGACAGCCTCGTCACGCACTTGTCGTACCGATCCTGGATGAGCTCGTCTATCAGGGTCGCCGTCGTGTACGGAGTGCCGGGGCCGACATCGATGACCGTCGTGGAAATACCCTTGTCGCGCTTCCACTGCGCCAGAACGTCGGATGCGGCACGGAAGTCGGGGTGGGTCAGGATGAGCAACTCCTCGCCCAGGCAGGGCAGCTTGGAGATGTCGATCGCCTTCACGTACTGGCCCAGTACGGCATAGTTGAGCGGCGAGCTCATCCCCGCCTGCGAAGCCTTCTCGAAGGGATTCAGGCTCTGGCTGGTGACGAAGCTGCCGTCGCCCCCCTGGAACTGCACCTCGAACTGCACCGAGTCGAAGAGCCGCATCTCGTCGGTGACGGGGTTGTACTGTCCGGCAACGCACTGAACCTGGGCCAGCTGCAGGTCGCGCATCGAGCCGAGGATGCGCACGGCGCAGGGATTGGGCGGGTGGAAGGCGTTCGTGGCGTAGGCCTCCGAATCCTTCACGAACGGCTTGTCCGCGAACGTCAGGGGATCCGGATTGTCTTCTTCGCTCACCTGGTCAACCGGCTGCCGCTGGAAGGGAAACAGGTTCAGCTGCACCGTTTCGCGAATGGCGGGGATCCCGCCTCTCGCGAGCACGGGTATCGAATCCTTGGGAATGGCCACCAGGGCCTGCCATGACGGCAGCGCGGGCATGCCGGGGGCCCCGATCTGGGACTGGACCGCCGGGAGGCTCACTTGCGTCCACGTCTCGCCGCCGGCCTGCACGGTCGAGAACCGTGGCGAACCAAATCCGATCGTGGCCACAAACTGCGTGTTGTCGGAGGCTCCGATGACTACCTGCGGCGCCTGCCGGAGTTTCGCGTCGAAGCAACGGGGACGCGCCAGGCCCGGATCGTCGAAGAACACGTCGAAGAAACTTTCGACAAGGCCCGTGCCCCGGTTGCGCAGGTCTTCCGCGATGGCGACCAGGCTGCCCTTGCGGAACGCGCTTGCCTCGTTCAGGAACGCACCCATCACATTCTCGGCGGTACAAATGTCGCCGCCGACGTACTTCTTCCTGGCATTGTTCAGCTTCGCGAGAAAGCTCTGGCGCTGCCCCTGGTTCAGCACGCTGTCCGGGATGCCGTTGATGTAGGCGTCCAGATCATCGAAGGCCGCCACCACACCCTGGTCCACCGGAAGCGCCGCGGACGCGGCCGAAGGCAACATCCATACCGTCGCCGCGAGCAGCAGCCCCAACACCACCGACTTCCCGCGCAACCAATGTTCGGATCTCATGTCGTTTCTCCTTGTCAAGCAACTCCTGGATAGCCGCTACAGTCTGTTGTCGTCAAACGATACAAATGGTCGTGACAGCGACGATCACGAACCGGCATCAGGTGAACTCTTCTAGTCATGCATGCTTCCCCGCCCCGTGGACAATCCGAGAATCGAATGTTCAGGCAGGCAAAGTCCCCCGATTGCAGACAGCCGTGAGCTGGAGATAGTGCGCCTCGGGGTCCCGCGTCCCACCTGAAAAAGCCTACTCGCCCGTGGCGGGATTGCCAAGTGTTTCATTTGGTCCGTTTTCGTTGCAGTCGACGCGACCACAAGCGGATGTCGCGATATCTTCTTGCCGAGATTCCTTGCCGGGCATCGCATGCCGGACTGCCGAACACCCGAATCGTGGCACTTCACGGATGTGTCGTTGACCAGCGACACGTCCCGAAAGCGAATGCCGCATCACCGGATGTTGATACGAACCGGCCAATTCCGGGTGCAGATCAGGACAGCCTTACGAATGCTTCTTTTCCTCAGGAGTGGACTAGCGGACCGGCTGGTCCGCATACACCTGAATCTCGGGACGCGCCGCCTTGAGTCTGGCGAGTCCCGCTGCGGTGATGCGCGTACCCGCCACGAAAACCGTCTTGAGACTCGAAATTTCCAGGAGGTCGCTTACGCTCTGGTCGCTGATCGATGTGCCAGACAAGTCGATCGTCCTGAGCTCATGCAGGCCCGCGAGATGAGCCAATCCGCCGTCGGTAACCGCGGTGTGGGAGAGGTCAACATGCCGGAGGGGAAGATCGTGCAGGGCGCCGAGACCCGCGCTGGTTACTCTCGTTTGGCGAAGGACCAGTATTGCGAGGGGCAAGCCTCTCAGATGCGCCAGTCCGGAATCGCCGATGGTGATGTCCTAAAGTTGCTGGAAATTCGGGGTGGGATGCATCCTTCGGTTCGAACGCTTGGCGGCGTTTGGATCGATCAAACACAAAGGAGCATCCCGAATGGCCAGAGTAACGGTGTCCGAGCGGACGCGCAACGAGTTGAAGAAGATGATGGCGGGCGAAGGCGTTGTTGATCGCAGCAGCATGGTGCGCCAGGCGGCGCGATTGATCGTGGAGGAAGCCTTGGAGGCAGAAGCTGAGGAGGCGCTCGGACGCGGCTATTACGAACACGGTGCGCTCGGGCGTGGCTACCGGAACGGTTATCGGACGGGACGGGTGAAATCGGCCGAGGGAGCCATCGAGTTCGCGGTGCCGCAGGTGTCCGATACGGCGGAGCCGTTTCGCTCGCGCATTCGCGAGGTGATCCGCGGCCGCACCGAAGAGCTCGAGCGCGTTGCCGTCGAGATGTACGCCCGTGGACTTTCGGTTCGCGACATCGAGGCGGCTTTCACGGATGCCTCGGGGCGCTGCGTGCTCAGCAAATCGGCCGCCTCCGAGCTCACCGAGCGGCTCTGGGCCGATTACCAGGCCTTCGCCAGTCGCGATCTGGCGGAGTTCAAGGTCGTCTACCTCTTCGTCGACGGGGTCGCGGAGAAGCTGCACCTGGGCCAGCCGCGGGAGGCGGTGCTCGCGGCCTGGGGAATCGTCGAGGGCGGCCAGAAGGTGCTGCTGGGGCTCGCCCCCGGAACCAAGGAAGACACGGCGAGCTGCCGGGATTTCCTGCGCGAGATGAAAGCGAGGAATCTCGCCGACCCGGTGCTGGTGGCCACGGACGGCGCCCCCGGTCTCATTCGCGCCGTGGAGGAGGTGTTTCCGAGGAGCCTTCGCCAGCGCTGTCTGGCGCACAAGGTCCGGAATCTCCAATCCAAGGTTCCCGACGAGATCTGGCGCGAGCTCAAGGGGGCGGCGCTCGCGGCCTATCAGGCAGGAAGCCCGAAGCTCGCGGCCATGGCCAAGGAGGACTTCGTGTCGCGCTACGAGCGCGATTACCCGAGCGCCACGGCGTGTTTCCTCGACGACTTCGAGGCCTGCATCGCGCATCTGCAGCTTCCGATTGCGCACCGGCGGGTGACCCGGACCACGAACCTTCTCGAGCGGCTCTTCGGCGAGGAGCGCCGGCGAACGAAGGTCATTCCTCATGCCTTCGGTGAGCGGGCGGTCCTCAAACTCATGTACGCCGCGCTCATCCGGGCGAGCGACACATGGAAGAACGTGGTCATCACCGAATTCGAACTCAGACAACTGGAGCAACTGCGCGAGCACCTGAACCGCCATCACACGGAGCGCACCGCGTCGGTCGTGAAGGTCCCCGCATCCCGCTCACGAATTTCCAGCAAACTCAGGA
>JAOUGR010000239.1 GCA_029857655.1 Gammaproteobacteria bacterium
CGCCGAGCAGACGGTCAAGCACATGATCCGCAATGGATCGCAGGTCAAGGGCTCGAGGGTCAACGTGCTGGGACTGACGTTCAAGGAAGACTGCCAGGACATCCGCAACACGCGGGTGATCGACGTAATTAACGAGCTGAAGTCATACGGCGTCGACGTGCATGTGCACGATCCGGTGTCCGACGCCGCGGAAGCGCGCCACGAATACGGGCTCGAGCTCGAGCCGTGGGACGCGTTGCCGCGCGCCGATGCCGTCGTGGTGGCGGTCGCGCATCGCCAGTTCGTCGCGAGACCCCTTGCAGAATATCTCGCAAAGGTGAACGACAAGGGCTGCTTCATCGATGTGAAGAGCAAATTCGACATGGCGGCGCTGCAGCGGGCGGGCCTCACGGTGTGGCGGCTGTAATGGGGTCCGGGTACGAGGATGCGAAGCGGCGGATCCGGCAACATCCGCGCCGCTGGCTGATCACCGGTGTTGCAGGCTTCATCGGCTCCCACCTTCTCGAGACCCTACTGAAACTCGACCAGGCGGTTGTCGGCCTCGACAACTACGCGACCGGCTATGCGCGCAATCTCGAGGAAGTGAAGGATGCGGTCGGCGCCGCAGCGTGGCGCCAATTCACCTTCATCGAGGGCGATATCCGGGCGCTTGCGGAATGCCAGCGCGTCTGCGCCGGAGTGGACGTCGTGCTGCATCACGCCGCGCTGGGTTCGGTGCCGCGCTCGGTCGAGGATCCGCTAGCAGCCCACGAAAACAACCTCACGGGCTTCGTCAACATGCTGATAGCGTCGCGCGACGCGAAAGTTGCGCGCTTCATATATGCGGCGTCCAGCTCCACCTACGGCGACAATCCGGACCTGCCGAAGGTGGAAGACGCGATCGGCAGGCCGCTCTCGCCGTACGCCGTCACCAAGTATGCGAACGAACTGTACGCCGACGTCTTCGCCCGCTGCTACGGCATGAGTACGATCGGCCTGAGGTACTTCAACGTCTTCGGGCCGCGCCAGGACCCTGAAGGCGCTTATGCAGCGGTCATCCCGAAGTGGATCGCCCAGTTCATCAGCGGGGAGCCCGTGTACATCAACGGCGACGGCGAAACCAGCCGCGATTTCTGCTACGTGGACAACGCGGTCCAGGCGAACCTGCTGGCGGCGACCACCGAGAACGCGGCGGCACTCAACCAGATCTACAACGTCGCGGTAGCCGAGCGCACCACCTTGAACGAGCTGTTCGAGCTGGAGCGCGCGCTGCTCGTGAAGCATTTCCCGCAGGTGCGCGAAGGCCGCCCGCACTATCGGGAGTTCAGGGACGGCGATGTGCGCCATTCGCAGGCCGACATCGCCAAGGCGCGTGAGCTTCTGGGCTACGCGCCGACGCATCGCGTGCGCGAGGGACTCGAGGAAGCGATGGGCTGGTACCTGCGGAGTCTGTCGCGGCAGACCTGAAAGCTGGGGCGAGGGGCGGCGGGCGAAGGGAAGGTCACCGGCCTGGGCAGTACGCAGGGATTATTCCAGCAGTACATATCCGACATATGCGTCCTTCTCGAGACGCGTGTTCGCCGGTTCGTTTCAAACGCGCACTACACACCGCCGCGCTCCTATCTAAAGGAACGAATATTCAAGAACATGTACCCGGTTTGTAAGCAATCGGTTCAAGATCATGGCATTGAGTTGATCGCGGGGCCATGCTCTGAAGACCACTGCGGCCCAAGTACAGCGGGATAAGTATGTGCCTGGTTATTGAGCATCGTCGGAGCCTATGCACCAAAAAAATCTCTGGATTCAGGAGACTAGCAGCCGTAAATTAGCTTCCCAGCGTCGTCGCGACGCGAGCGCTCAGGGGGAGTCCTCGCAAATGAGACGTGTCGGGCCTAGTCCCGGTTTCGCTATGCCGTCCGCCGAGCGAGTCGTCGCCCCCGCACGACATTTGACATGATCTCGCGCAAGAACCGGCACAAAATCACATCTACTCTAGGCCCAACAAGGGTCCTGTCCATCAAACACCACCAGACGCATCGCGCTCATACCAACCCGGCAACCGGCGAACACCATGGTCCACATCTTCAGCCACTACGTTTCCTGGAGGGTACTCGTCCTGGCCGTGCTCGAAGCCGCCGTCCTGTTGCTTGCCATTCATGTCGGCATTTCCCTGCATTTCGCGGAGTCCAAGGCGGCGATGTCGGAGGTCGGAGCGACAGTACCGACTCAGGCGGCGGCGTTTGCCCTGGGCATGATGATCATCATGTCGAGCATGGGCCTGTACCAATCCGACTTGTGGAACAACAAGCACTCACTGGGGACCCGGGTCACCGCCGCCTTCCTGCTGGGTTTCGCGATCGTAGGCCTGGTTTCTTACCTGGCCCCCACGCTGTACCCGGGGCTGATCGCGCTCGGCGCCACGACCATGACGCTGGCGTGGGGCGGAACGCTTTTCCTGCGCGCCGCTTTCCAGAAATGGAGCAGCCTGAGCGCTTTCAAATCCCGCGTGCTGGTGCTGGGTACCGGTTCCCGCGTCACCCGGCTCGCGGAGTACGCGCAGCGTAACCCCAATCACCAGGTGGTTGGTTATGTCTCGCTCCAGCCGTCCAGGGCTTTCGTCCCGTCGCAGCAAGTGCTGGCGATGGCGTCGGGCGACACGCTGCTCTCCCTTGCGCAGAAGCACGCCATCGACCAGATCGTAGTGGCGGTCAGGGATCGGCGCAGCGGCGGGTTTCCGCTGCAGCAGCTGCTGGAGTGCAGGATGAACGGAATCGAGGTCCTCGAGATGCCCACCTTCTTCGAGCGCGAGTACCGTCAGGTGATGCTGGAATCGCTCAACCCGAGCTGGATGGTCCTGGGGGACGGCTTTCGCCAGGGTTTCTTCAGGAACCTGGTGAAGCGCATGTTCGATATCGTCGCGAGCGCGACACTGCTCCTGCTCTACCTGCCGGTGCTGCTCGTCGCCGCGCTGGGCATTTTTCTGGAGAGCGGCCTGCCCATCCTTTACCGGCAGGAGCGGGTCGGCCGCCGCGGGCGCGTCTTCACGCTCTACAAGCTGCGCAGCATGAGAAAGGATGCGGAAAAGAACGGGGCCGTGCAGTGGGCAGCGGCCGACGACGACCGCGTCACCCGGGTCGGGCGAATCATCCGCCGCTGCCGCATCGACGAGCTGCCGCAGATCTTCAACGTGCTCAAGGGCGAGATGAGCTTCGTCGGCCCGCGGCCCGAGCGGCCGGTGTTCGTCGACCAGTTGGTTGCGCAGGTTCCCTACTATGCGTTGCGCCACGCCGTTAAGCCGGGAATCACGGGCTGGGCGCAGGTCCGCTATGCGTATGGCGCGTCGGTCGATGACGCGATCGAAAAGCTGCAGCACGATCTCTACTACGTGAAGAACCACTCCCTGTTCCTCGACCTCATGATCCTGATGGCCACCGTGGAAGTCGTGCTGTGGGGCAAGGGGGCAAGATGAAGGACCTTTACAACGAGAAGATCAAGGTGCTGGCCGAGAGAAACGGCTGGTCGCTGCCGCATGCGAAGGGCTATGTCGACGGCGAAACCTCCCGGCGGCGCGGCATGGCGCCCTCGGTGTATGCCCAGGTCGGCATCGACGACTATTGCCTGGGCTTCCGGGCCGGTTATTACGTGCGCAAGAATCAGACACCGTTGAGCCCCAGCAATCCTGCTGCTCCGTCCGGCACGGCGCAGAACGATGCCTCGAAAGGGGCTCGCGACCGGTAGTTGAGGACGGCCCGCGCAGTCGCCGGCCGTCAGCGGCGCACGAGCTGGTTCATCTCGATGATCGGCAGCAGGATCGCGAGCACCACCAGCAGCACCACGATCCCCATCGCCACGATGATGGCGGGCTCCAGGATGCCGGTCAGGAG
>JAOUGR010000240.1 GCA_029857655.1 Gammaproteobacteria bacterium
GTCGTGTTGCGCTCCGTTAGTAGCAATGAGGTTCTCGCAAGCTTCATTGTGCGCTTCAACGTGACCGCTCCGGTCCTGTCTCCAGCGGCGATGGATGGCGGCGGCTGGCGGACGCGGCTTTACTTGGTGAATCCGGCGCCAGTTCCGGCAAAGGCCACGCTGACCTTCTGGACGGCTACCAACACACCCGATGGATCGGGTGCAGCTTGGGCGGTAAAACTGGCTGGCAAGGGGTTTGTCACGCGCCTCGAGAACGAACTAATTCCCGCCGGGGGTCTTCGCGTGATCGAAACAGAGGGTACCCAAAATCACCTCCAGTATGGCTGGGTGGAGATGCAGGCCGACGGCCCGGTCTCGATGTATTCGGTGCTCAGCGAGGCGAAGACGGTTTCCAAATGGCTGCCGGTCGACGCGACTGTACCGATACTGAACTCCTACAGGGATCATTTAATGATCCCGTTTGACAACCTGAACGGCGGGACGGTGTCGGTTTCTCTAGCCAATGTTGATGGCGACCCCATCACGGTGGAAGTGACCGTCCTCAACGAGAACGGGGCCGAGATCGCAAGGGAAGGCAGATTCACGCTGGACGGGCGCGAAGGCAAGACGATCATGGCAGCCGAGCAGTGGACTTCCACGGCTGGCCGCCGAGGACTGCTCTCGTTCCGCTACGACGGCGGGCGTCTGCTTGCCATCGGGTTACGCGCCCTTGGCAAGAGTTTCCATGCCTACCCGGCGATTGCCTGCAACGAAATTGGACTCGATCGAGGGTTGCCCAGCGTGAGCGTAGGTGGGGCATGGGAGTCGACGGCGTACTTCGCGAATACGACATCGCAAGACCAGTTCGGATTACTGCGTTTGTGGTCCGATAAGAGCCGTCTTGCCGACGTGCCTTTGAGCGACGAATCGGCGCCGGTAGTTCCGGCCAACGGTATTCTGACTTGGCAGGCGCCGTACAAGGGCAAATCGCAACCGGCTGGCGGCTGGCTTGAAACTCAGTTTTCGAAGCAGGTCAGCGGCTTCATGCTCTTGCGCCAATCCTATGCTGAAGCGGCTCTTGCCGTCCCTGTTGTCGAAAACTACGAATCAGTGTTAGTCGGCCAACACGGACTGCTGGGCCGTACAGCTATCCCATACGACAATCGGCAAAGCTACTCGACACGAATCGTGTTAGTCAATCTAAGCGACATCGCGACCGACATTCAGCCGGTGGCCTACGATCTCTTGGGACGATATCCTCGATTCCTTGACGCGTTCCGCGTGCCCGCCCGTGGGCAACTGATCGTGGACGCTGCCACCTATGGGGAACCGAGCACACCACAGGGGATTATCCAGTTCACGAGTCGGCAGGGCGTACCGCTCACAGGCGCAGGGCTGCGCTTTGGCGATGGGGCGCTGACGATTCTGCCGGCCTACGAACAATAGCTAAACCGAAGCGCGTACCGTCCTGATAAGGCGAGCACTCGCGTGATTCGACGAACTGGCTCCCTACCGGGTCCAACTGATCGTTTCGGAGTTGGCGCTGCTGCTGTCTGGCTAAGGTGGGGCTGCCACTGAGTGGCTATCCGGTTCGCGTACCGGAGAATCTGCTGGAAACCGGTCGCATTCGGCTCCTTCTGATCGTGTCTGTTGATGGCCATATTGATACGCTGAGGCGCATCAAGTTGCGCGGCGCCGTCTTCGTCAGCGTGGCCGGCGTTGGTGCGCTGGCCATGAACGGTCTCAGACGCACGTGCTCTCCCGCTCCACATTCTCCGAGGCCCGCTCACCTAATGCGCGGCCTGGGCAATTTAGACGACCCAACGACATAGCTCAGGTCTCTATAGTCGTCGTGGCGCCGCTGGGCGGTTCTGGATGCCGCGTTCGCCGGCGCGCGATTCCTGGTCGTCTCCCCTGTTGGGTAGCCAAAACCGGATTCAGGACGAAGAGCTGTCATCAGGCACCTTCCTATGCGTCCCGATCCGTAGGCGTTGTTTGGGCGTGGTGGTCCGCTGCCGGCACTCCCGCTGGACAACCCGAGGCGGCATGGGCTCCGCGCCGAGAACGCCGGCAGGATCGATGCGCCGATAATCGAGGCGAGTGGACATCCCGTCGCCTTGAGCAGACCCAGGCTTGCAGCAGACCTGCTAAGCCACGGCTAAACCGCTGCACGCCACCCATATCGATGATGGAGTCCGCCCAAGCGGGTGTGGGAGATGACGACCGCATCCGCAGACGGCTTCGGCTCCACCGGGCGGCGGCGCGGCGTGTTCTTCTCCAAGGAATCGTGGATGCGATCTTGGTGGTGATAGCTTACGTAATCACGAACGAGCCGGCGCAGGTGCTGTTCGTTCAGCGCGATCACGTGGTCAAGGACCTCGCG
Source organism: Gammaproteobacteria bacterium (assembly GCA_029857655.1). Lineage (GTDB taxonomy): Bacteria > Pseudomonadota > Gammaproteobacteria > Steroidobacterales > Steroidobacteraceae > SCUD01. The sequence continues at coordinate 2,363 of JAOUGR010000240.1, forward strand.
GCGACAACTGCCCACCCAGCGTTCCGCTACCCCGTTTTGCCAAGGCGCCCGAACGCTCGTTCGTTTTGGTTGCAAACCAGTCGCCTTGAGAAAAGTGATGACGTCGGCGTCAAACTTCGAATCGCGGTCCAGGATGGCGTACCGATAGGGACAGACATCGGGGAACGCCTCGCGCAACTGCTGAACCACCCATTCGGATGTGGGATGGCGAGTGACGTTGCAGGTGCAAGATCCTCCGGCGTCCGTGCTCGATGACGAAAAAACAGTACAGCAGTTGGAAGGTCACGGATGGCACGGTGAAGAAGTCGAACGCAGCGATCACCTCACAATGGTTCTCGAGAAAGGCCAACCAGCGTTTGCCGGGATCACCCCGCGGCCGAATTCGCTTGAGATAGCGGGCCACGCTACGTTCCGATTCTTGACTATGCTGGCGACTGGCCTGAGCGAGTCGCAGGTGTTCGAGCAGGCGCTTCCCTATACGGAGAAGGCACTGGCTCTGTCGAAGAGTAGTCCGGATCTTGGCTTCGAGTTCGCCGCGCGAAACGTCCGGCTTGAGGCTCTGATTGGGCTGCGCCGTCATGATGACGCGATGGAAGTGGCCACCGAGGCATTGGCGAAAGCTCGCGAATCGGGGCGTCAGGCTCATGAAGCAACGCTTCTGGTTTTCGTGGCGCGGATCTGGCGCGGAAGACGCGATCGAGCGCAAGCGATTACGGTTACAGAGACCGCTGTCAACATCGCGAGCGCGAAGGGGCTGTCACGGATTCTCGCTGAGGCGCACGGGTTGATGGCGGCTCTGAATCGTGAGATGGGCTGGCTTGACGAGGCCGAGGAACATGCTCAGCTTGCCGCTTCGAGGACTCAGGAGAGCGGTGAGCTTTGGAAGGTTCCACAGCGGCTAGCGGCTGTGGCCGAGCTGCACGTTGCCCGGCGAAAGTTTATTGAGGCGGATCACGATTATGATCGCGCCGAGGCATTCGTTGATGCGAGCATCGGCCGGATGACGACGGCGTTCGAGAAGGCTGCAGTGATCCGGGTATCGAGTGAAAGTTACACTTGACACTTCGCGCTCGTCGCCGACCACCTCACCGATCCTGCAAAGGCTTATTCAATCATTGAACAGGTTCGTGGACGAATCGCGGCGGATTTGCTCAGCGCTGGTTCGCGCACTTCGACGGCGGCTAGAGAAGTCGAGCGTCAGATTTCGGGACTACGCCTCAAACTGATGTCAGCGCGATCAGTCGACGAGGTGAAGCGCCTACGCGACGAAGTATTCGCGGCGGAACAGGCGCGATGGATCGGGCCCGGCGTGAGCATTTTGAAGACGGCATCTCGTGAAGCAGCGCGACTCGACGATGTGCGGCGTGGTCTTCCGGACTCGGCTGTGATCCTCGAGTACGTAGCGGCGGAGCCCCACTCGTACTGCCTCGTCATTGCGAAAGATCGGGTTCGAATCGTCCGTCTGGCCGGAAAGCAGCAGATCGATGGCTT